>JAJFIE010000034.1 GCA_021775275.1 Rhodospirillales bacterium
ATACGACGGGCTGGGTGATCCGGCCCACCAGGAAACCATCAAAGCCGACGGTGACCGGCAGGCCATGGGCCTTATGGAGGCGTACACCGACGACCTTCGTCCACGCCCCGATATCTGGTTCACCTATCATTTGTTCTACAAGGCTCCGGACTGGATTGGTCCGCGCATTTCTCACGGGTTGGGAATTCCCTACGTGGTTGCAGAGGTATCCCACGCACCCAAACGCGCAGGCGGTCCGTGGGATATGGGACACCGCGCCACACAAAATGCCATCGCTATGACGACGCTTATCGTCGGTTTCAACGAAAGTGACGCCGCGTGCGTTGGCGACGTGGCAGGCAAGCAAACCCGCATGGTCACCATTCCACCCTTCATTGACACCGTGCCTTATGCGACAGCGGCAACGGAACGCCAGACGTACCGGGCGATGGCAGCGGGACAGTATGACGTCTCACCTGCGCAACCGTGGTTATTGACGGTCGCCATGATGCGGTCGGGCGACAAGCTCTCATCATACCGGCAACTGGGGCAGGCGTTAAGCGAGGTAAAAAATCGCCCATGGCATTTGTTCGTGGTCGGTGACGGCGAGGCAAAGGACGATGTTCGTTCAGTTCTGGCTCCCATAGCGGAAAAAGTAATCTGGCTCGGCGCACAGGAGAGTGAGACATTACCGGGCATCTATGCCGCATGTGACCTGTATGTCTGGCCCTCGGTGCGCGAGGCTTACGGCATGGCATTCATTGAGGCACAGGCCGCCGGGTTGCCTGTTATTGGCGCACGCGTGGGTGGCGTTCCCGGTGTTGTTCGTGCACCGGATACCGGCATTCTTGTGGAGCCTGATGATATGACGGCATTCGCCGCAGCGGCAGCGAGCTTGCTGGAGAACGATACTGCGCGCGCGTCCATGGGGCAAAGGGCGATGAGCTACGCGGCACAACACCATGGCCTGGATCAGGCTGCACGGACGCTGGGTGATCTGTTGCGGGACGTGGTTTCATGACCAGATTACTAATGATACGGCATGCCGCCACGCCGTGGAACTGGAGCAAACGTATCCAGGGGTTGAGTGATATTCCCATTGATGACGATGCCCGGCACGAGGCTACGGGATGGCTAATACCCGATGATTTCCATGGGGCGCTTTGGGCCTCCAGTCCTTTGAAAAGGGCCGTGGAGACGGCCCGGCTTTTAGGCGGCGCGCCCCGCGAAGAACAACGCCTCATTGAAATGAACTGGGGTGAGTGGGAAGGCGATACCCTCGAAAGCCTGCGCCAGCGGCTTGGAGCCGCCATGGCTGAAAACGAAGACCGTGGACTCGACTTCCGCCCGCCCGGTGGGGAAAGTCCCCGAGATCTGCAGGACAGGCTCCGCCCCTGGCTGTTGGAGATCGCGACATCCGGCACCGATACCATTGCCGTCACGCATAAAGGAGTTATCCGTGCGGTCATGGCACTGGCGACCGGGTGGGACATGACGGGCAAGGCCCCTGCACGTGTATTGAATGGTGCGGGCCACATTTTCTCACTGGATGGCCAAGGCAATCCCGCCGTTGTGCGTTTGAATGTTCCTCTGACCGAGGAAGCAGGGGAGCCATGAATACCTTGCCCACCGCATCCCCAAAGCGTGTCATGTTTTATGTTCAGCACCTGTTGGGGGTCGGACATGTCCGTCGCGCTTCATTGATTTCCGCAGCCATGGTTCAGTCGGGAATGGATGTGCATGTCATACTTGGCGGCACAGAGGTGCCGGGCATTACCTTTCCCAGAGCCCAAATCCATCAATTGCCCGAAGCCCGCGCGGCAGACGCATCGTTCTCATCCATCGTCGATGCAACCGGCGCCCCCGTCACGGAGCAATGGCGAACGCGGCGCCGGGAATTACTCCTTGATTTGTTTCAGACCATTTCTCCTGATGTTCTGCTTATCGAACAATTTCCGTTTGGGCGCCGTCAATTCCGATTCGAGTTATTTCCCCTGCTTGATGCAGCGCAAAATACAGAAACACCTCCCCGAATAGCCTGTTCTGTGCGCGATCTCTTGGTTGCGAAGAATAACCCGGAACGTGCTCGTGAAACGGCAGATATCATTAATCAGTATTTCAACCGGGTGTTTGTGCACGGCGACGAAGCTTTTCTACCGCTTGAGGCATCCTTCGAAGAAACAGCACGCATTTCAGAAAAGCTGCAATATACAGGCTATGTCACGCCATTGCCGCCAATCCATACTTTGGAAGGGGCGGGTGAGGTCATTGTTGCTACAGGTGGCGGCGCGGTAGGTCAGAAATTGTTGAAAACCGCCATTGCCGCAAAGCCACTGAGTTCCTTGAAAGATCGCGTGTGGCGAATTCTGATGGGGCCAAATCTGGATTTAGAAATCAGGGCAGAGTTGGAAAGCACCACGGATGCCAACATCATTGCCGAATCAAATCGGGAAGACTATTCGGCGCTCCTCTGGAACTGTGCTTTATCCATATCACAAGCTGGCTACAATACTCTGATGGATATTGTTATGGCGCGTTGCCCCGCCATTGTGGTCCCGTTTGCCGATGCCGGGGAAACCGAGCAAACTGTTCGCGCTCAACTTCTTGCCGATACGCAGCACATTACCTTGATGCCCTCAGTTGAATTATCGCCCCTAGGGCTTGCGCGGTTGGTCGATTCGACATATTCGCGAAACCCTCCTGAAAAGCCGCCATTCAAGGTTGGTGGCGCCGCCAGGACAGCTGAATACATAACAATTCTGTGAAGCACACCACCAAAACTCCTTTATTTTGACCAATTCCCTGATGATGCGTGAGATACTCCTTCACGTTTCAATTCCCAATCGCTAGACTTTTTGATGGTCGGATAAGAATCCAGAATAAGAAATATTCCGATCAGGCTTGAGGGGGTATGGCGTGGATAGAGGCGTCTTCAAATTTATCTTGCGGTACAGCAAGAAGCAGCAGATTTTTTTGCTGTTGGTCACGGTTTTGTCTTTTCCATTTTATTATTATTCGCTGGATTTACCTAAAACTATTGTCAACGAGGCGATCGGCGGGCTGGATTTCCCGAAGTCGTTGCTCCAGCCCGAGGCTTTTTTTGGAATTGGCAATTTCGTCAACATTGAACTGGACCAAATCAATTATTTGCTTGCCCTTTCTTTTGCTTTTCTTGCCCTCGTACTCATCAATGGCGGCTTCAAATACTTTCTGAATGTCTATCGCGGTGTCGTTGGCGAACGAATGCTTCGTCGTGTGCGGTATCTGCTGATCAACCGCGTTATACGATTTCCCCTGCCCCACTTTCGAAACATCTCGGAAGGTGAAATCGTTTCTATGGTTACGGCGGAAACTGAACCATTGGGCGGATTTATGGCCGAGTCATTATCTTTGCCTGCATTCCAGGGTGGCATGCTGATCACAGCATTGATATTCATGTTCATTCAGGATCCCATACTGGGGATTGCAGCCATAGCACTGTATCCGGTCCAGGCCTGGGGAATTCCGAAGCTTCAGAAAAAAGTGAATTTGCTCAACAAAGAACGTGTTCTGAACGTCCGAAAATTATCAGAACGCATCAATGAATTGGTGGCAGGTGTTGCAGAAGTTCACGCGCACGACACATCGCAGTTTGAATTGGCGGATTTCTCCCAGCGACTCGGCGCAATTTACCAAATTCGATACAAGGTTTACCGCAAGAAATTTTTTATCAAGTTCCTGAACAACTTTCTGGCACAGGTAACACCGTTCTTTTTCTTTTCCATTGGTGGTTACCTCGTCATCATCGGTGATCTGTCTCTCGGGGCGTTGGTTGCAATTCTTGCAGCCTACAAGGACCTTTCACCGCCGTGGAAAGAACTGTTGAACTACTATCAACGTTTAGAAGATTCGCGTATCAAATACAGCCAACTCATCGAACGGTTTGACCCACCGGGAATGTACAGTGACGACGTGATGGTCCCCAATTCTGATAGCGTGCGCCCACTGTCAGGCAAAATCACCGCAGCCAACCTGACACTGGAGGAAGACGAGGGTTCCAAAATTCTTGAAGGCGTTGGTTTCGATTTCAACGTTAATGATCATATCGCCTTGCTGGGTAGCGCCGGCAGTGGAAAAGCCGATTTGGCGAAACTGCTTGCCCGCCAGATATCACCGTCGGCAGGAACTCTCAGCATTGATGGCATGGATTTAGCCTCGGCTCCGGAATCCACCATTGGGCGCAAAATCGGATATGTGGACCAGGATGCCTATATCCGTTCCGGCACGATTCGCGACAGCCTGTTTTACGGACTGAAACACCACCCTATGGCCGAGGCGGATTATCAGCCGGACGAAAAAGTGGCGTTAGAGAAAAATCGCGTCGAGTCCCGCGAGTCAGGCAATAGCGAATTCGATGTCAATGCGGATTGGATCGACTATCCGGCTGGTGATGACGGCAACGAAAATGACCGTCTAATGAAGCGCGGCATGCAGGCGCTTAGCGCCGTCGGGCTGGAAGCCGACGTGCAAGCCATCGGGTTTCGCAGCACACTTGGTTCGGACGCCAGCGCCGAGTTGACTGAGGGCATGATGAAAGCCCGCAAAGCTATTCGCGAACGATTACAGGAAGAAGAGTTTTCAGGGCTTGTGGAAACCTGGGAACACACGGATTTCAACCACAATGCTTCGGTTGCCGAAAACATTCTGTTCGGCACTCCCGTTGACGAAACCTTTGCTATCGAAACCCTCGGACAGAACGAGCATATCCAAAACGCCCTGAAAAAAGTCGGCCTTTATGACGATTTTGTCGAAATGGGTCGGAAAGTGGCTGCATTGATGGTGGAGCTCTTCCATGACCTGCCCCCTGGCCATGAATTTTTCGAACGCTTCAGTTTCATCATCGCTGACGATCTGCCGGAGTTTCAAATTATCCTCTCCGCTTCCGCCAATGACGGTGTCCGTGCGTTATCCCATGAACAACGAGAACGACTGAGACAGCTTCCCTTCAAGCTCATATCAGCCCGGCACCGCCTTGGATTGATTGACGATGTGGTGATAGAACGGTTGCTCGCTGCACGCAGGGCATTTGCGGAAGATCTGCCCGATGACATGCGGGATCGGGTATCTTTTTTCGATCTGAACACATACAACCCGGCCAGCAGTATTCTCGACAACGTGTTGTTCGGCAAAATCGATTCTGCCCGCGCGGACAGTGCTGAAAAAATTCAACATCTGGTCCGTGAAATCTTTGATGACCTGTCGCTTAACCTTGCCGTGCTGGATGCCGGCCTGAACAGTGAGGTTGGGATCGCCGGCAGACGTCTTTCCACTGTCCAGCGCCAGAAACTTGCTATTGCCCGAAATCTGGTCAAGGACCCCTCCCTGCTAATCGTCAATGAAGCAACGGGTATTTTTGATCCATCCACGCAGACTTCCGTATTTTCAAACATTAAGGAAATGATGGCGGGCCGAGGTTTGATTTGGGTCAATGGGGACAACATCAACCCAAATGATTTTGACCGGGTTTTTCAGATAGAAGGTGGGCGGGTGCGTGAGTCGGCGGCGGTTCAGGCGTCGGAGCCATCTGCGTCACAAGAACCGGCGCATGAGGAGTCATCCCAAAATGAAGTCGGTATGGATACCGAGCTTTTAGCCCGTATCCCGTTCTTTGCGGGTCTTGATCGGTCCCGCCTGAAACTCCTGGCATTCACCAGCGAGCGCCAAACGCTGGAGCCACAGGAGGTTCTGTTCCGGCAAGGCGATTCCGCTGATGTGGCCTGTGTCATTGTTGATGGCACCTTCAGCATCATTGCCGAAACGGCGGAAGGCCGGGTGAAAGTCGCTGATACCGGACGAGGCGGCGTCATTGGCGAACTTGCGCTGCTATGCGAGGCACCGCGCACCGCCACCGTTCAAGCCAATGAACGGAGCACAATACTGAAAATTACCAAGGATGTCTTCATCCAGTTGATCAAGGATAACCCCGCCGTTGGCGCAAATCTTTCACGCATTCTGGCGAGCAAGTTGGAAGCCATGATGCGCAATATGAGCGCCCATTATGAACTTTATGATCCTGTTACCGGTTTGCCGAACAGGAATCTGCTCATGGATCAAATGAAATCAACTGCCTACGTGGACCACCGGAACGGTCAGAATTCCTGTGTCATTTTTCTCGAGTTTCCTGATCTCGACGACATGGAGTATTTCAAGGATCTGGATCGTCGGCAGATGTTATTGCGCGAGATCGCCATTCGCATCAAACCGACAATCCGCGCCGCAGATAGTTTCGCCCATCTCGAAAGCTTCCGGTTTGGCGTCCTGGCCAGAGGCTACAATGAAGATCAGGCCGCTGATCTTTTGGTGTCACGCCTCATCGATTCCCTTGGCGACCCATTATCCATTGGCGATCATGAGATTGATTTGAAGAAATCTGCCAAGACCCGAATTCTCGGATTAAACAAAGATACACTCCGTTCCCTTTCCGATGGCATGTAAGGAAACCTGTAACGGTGGATGCCTGGGAATGCTTACGAAGAGAACTGGATTGCTGGGCAAACGCAGGTCGCGTCGCCACACTGTGGTGGCGAGATGATGATGCGGAGGATATCACCCCGCAGCTCAATGAGCTCATGGCGATCTCGGCTGACGTTAATGTTCCCATCATGTTGGCGGTTATTCCAGCGGCTCTCTCGCCGGAATTCAAGGCACAAACATTTTCTTCCAATGTCCGCCTCGCCCAACACGGTTACACGCATACAAATTTTGCAAACCCGGGCGCCAAAAAATCAGAATTCAGTCCAAAGCGCAAACAGACGGATATGGTCGCGGATATCAATACAGGTTTCCGCGAAATCATGGCGCTGGCAAACGGGATCAGTGCCTTCGTGCCGCCATGGAATCGTATGGATATGACTCTGCTACCATCCATACAGAAGGCTGGCATTACGGCAATCTCGACATTTACACCGCGAAAGCATTCGGAACCTGTCACTGGCTTGCGCCAGGTAAACACCCATGCAGATGTGATGGATTGGCGTGGCTCGCGTGGCTTTGCCGGAGAACACTCGGTATTGGTGCAGATCACTGAACACCTTTCGGCACGCCGCACAGGGACAGTCGATAGTGATGAACCAACCGGGCTACTGACCCACCATCTGGTCCACGATGCGGCATGCTGGCGATTTCTTGAAATGTTCACACAAAAGACCATTGACCACCCGGCAGCAACATGGCTCCCGATTGATATCGCTATGGTCGCATAAGGGGGGCAGCAGATTTTGGGATTTGATCGGATCGGCTTTTGCGATAAAACAGGATAAAGAAAATCAAGATGGGAGCGGCCGGGCCTAATTACGTCCTGGATCCAAACGGTCCAGGACGTAATTAGGCCCTTAAACATAAAAAAAAC
>JAJFIE010000331.1 GCA_021775275.1 Rhodospirillales bacterium
AATCTATGTTCTGGTGTGACCCGGCGCCGATTAAGTGCCGATAAAGTATCTCATATCACGGCAATCACAAGATATAGTACTCTTGCGTCCAAGGAACTGATGGATGCGGCAATAATCTGTTCAGGTGATAACCAAGAGAGCATATCCGGCCCACGCCAGAACGGTTAAGCCAAGAAAATCGCGAAGAAAAGCGGACTTATGTGTCATTGGGTTCTTTCCTTTATGAGGCGTTATGCCTGATTATGTGTAACAGAAGAAAAAGAACAAATCAAGAACATAAATGAAAAATAGAAACAAATTCAGTGAGTTAGAATTTTGATCTTTTGGCCTTTTGTTTTCCATCATTGGTGCGGTAAAAAAATCATCACAAAGGGTTGATTGTCCGTGTCACTATTTGGTGTGATGTAGCCGCATGGGGCGATAACTTGTTGGGCGTTCAAATTGGAATGGATGCGCAAGCGGAGGCGTTGATGTTCAATCGAATGGCAAACGAACAACGGATGGCGACCCGGTTGGTTTTGCGGAAATACTGGCATCGATTCGCGCTGACTGGATTGGTGTTTGGAATTCTGGTAACCGGACATGGTCGTGCTGCATTGGCTGATCCACCAAAAGTGCTGGATGCAACCGTCGAGGTTCAGGCCAACGGGCTGTACGCATTTTCCGCAACCATTGTCCATGCCGAGGACGGATGGTCACACTACGTGGACCGGTGGGAAATTCTTGATGATACGGGAAAGGTTCTTGGCGTACGCACATTATATCAACCTCATGAGAAAGATATTCCGTTCACGCGAAGTCTCGCCAATGTTGCGACACCGATCGGGGTGCGGAAAGTGACCATCCGTGCCAATTGTAGTGTTGATGGTTATGGTGATAGCGAACTCATCGTGGAACTGCCGCCCCGGTAAGCATTCTGTATATGCTCTGTACCGTTTGTTCATGAAATTCACTTGGCGGCACCTGCCTTAAGTGATATGCGGTGGCCGCTTACATTCCCTGACCCAGACATAGTCCGGCTTCCGAGCACTTGCAGGAAGCTGTTACGCAGTGGAGAGCTGTCGTGGCAGTCAAAGATTCTCACTTCCCGGACGTCCGTTCGGTCATTGATGCTTTAAAACCTGGTTACCCTGTATTCTGTCTTCGTCCGCACGAATTGAAGCGGTGCGCCAAACTGTTTCTGGATACCTTTCCGGGGCGCGTGTTATATGCCATCAAGTGCAATCCGCATCCCATGGTTCTTCAGGCGCTTTACGATGCCGGAATCAGGCATTTCGATACAGCATCCCTGACCGAGGTGGCGACAATTCGCGAAAGCTTTGCCGATGCGGATGCATATTTCATGCATCCGGTAAAGGCGCGCGCCGCAATCATGAGCGCCCATGATGTTTACCGGGTAGATCATTGGGTAATTGATCACGAGAGCGAACTGCAAAAGATGGTCGATGTGACCGGCGCCGGAGACGGCCAGGTCTGTTTGGTCCGCATCCGCACCAAATCATTCGGGGCTGCTTTCGAACTATCAGACAAGTTTGGCGCGCCGACGCAACAGGTTGCCGGGTTGCTGGATCAGGTTGCCAAGGCAGGTTACCAGCCGGGACTGGCCTTTCATGTGGGGTCGCAATGTCCAACGCCGGAAGCATACCGGGACGCCATCCGGACCGTGGGTAAGGTTCTGGAAAAATCCGATGCGGATATCCACTATCTGGATGTGGGTGGTGGATTTCCGGTCCATTATCTGGGCGATGAAGTGCCGCCCCTGGAAACTTTCATTGATGCCATCAAGGACAGCGTTGCCGAAATAAATCTGCGCGGCGATTGTGTCCTGATGTGCGAGCCCGGTCGCGCTCTCGTTGCCAGTGGCGCCTCGCTTCTGACCCAGGTGCAGCTCCGCAAGGAAGATACACTCTATCTGAATGACGGTGTTTATCACAGCCTGTCCGAAGCCAAGGCCGGGTTCAGGCTGCCAGTTCGCGCCCACCGTCTGGAAGGAAAACTATCGGATGAAATGACGGCGTATACGATTTTCGGGCCAACCTGCGACAGCACCGATGTGC
Organism: Rhodospirillales bacterium; assembly: GCA_021775275.1. GTDB lineage: Bacteria > Pseudomonadota > Alphaproteobacteria > Rhodospirillales > Casp-alpha2 > JAJFIE01. The sequence continues at coordinate 2,058 of JAJFIE010000331.1, forward strand.
TTCCTTACAAAGTCGAACTTCCGGCTGATTTGGACGAAGGGGACTGGATCGAGTTCGGGCAGATGGGCGCCTATTCAAATTCCATGTCGACCAAGTTCAACGGCTTCTATCCGGAAACCTATGTCAGCGTGGATGAAGCACCGTTGCTGCCCGATAATTTTGATATCGAGCGTGACGTATGATTTTCCTAACGAAGGTAAGAAAAAGCGGGGCCGCCTGAGATCAGGCAAGCCCCGCCAAGGCGGCCATCCGGCCACGGGATTCTTAAACTGAATAGTACATCATGAATTCGACCGGGTGAGGGGTGTGTTCGAAATTGTAGACATCCTCCCACAGCAGACCCATGTAGGCATCGATGGAATCGTCGGTGAAGACGTCTCCCTTCTTGAGGAAATCGCGATCAGCGTCGAGGGAATCAAGCGCCTGGCGAAGTGAGCCACACACTGTCGGGATATCTTTAAGTTCTTCCGGCGGCAGATCGTACAGATCCTTGTCCATGGCGTCACCCGGATGAATCTTATTCTGAATACCGTCGAGGCCCGCCATCATCATGGCCGAGAATGCCAGATAGGGGTTCGACGTCGGGTCCGGGAAACGAATTTCAACACGCTTTCCTTTTGGCGAGGTGGCAAAGGGAATCCGGCATGATGCCGAACGGTTGCGCGCCGAGTAGGCCAAAAGTACAGGCGCTTCAAAGCCTGGGATCAGGCGCTTGTAGCTGTTGGTTGACGGATTGGTGAAGGCGTTTAACGCTCGCGCATGCTTGATGATGCCGCCGATATAGTAGAGCGCCATGTCGGAGAGGTCAGCATAGCCGGAGCCGGCGAACATTGGCTTGCCATCCTTCCAGATCGACTGATGAACATGCATGCCTGAACCATTGTCACCGGCAACAGGTTTCGGCATGAAGGTAGCCGTCTTGCCATAGGTGTGCGCCACCATGTGGGTGCAGTACTTGTATATTTGCTGATTATCGGCGGACCGCACCAGAGTATCGAAGGCCATGCCCAGTTCGTGCTGACTGGGCGCCACCTCGTGATGGTGCTTGTCCATGGTCAACCCCATCTCTTTCATGATGGTAACCATTTCAGCGCGCAGGTCAGGCGACGAGTCCACCGGAGGAACCGGGAAGTACCCACCTTTGACAGGAGGGCGATGACCGATATTGCCGCCTTCATCGAACATGCGACCGGTCACATAGGGACCTTCTTCGGAATCGAACTCGTAGAAGCAACTGTTCATTTTGACGTCGAAGCGCACATCGTCGAAGACAAAAAATTCAGCTTCCGGCCCAAAGTAAGAGGTATCGCCGATCCCGGTTGAGGCTAAATAGGTTTCCGCCTTCTTGGCCACGGACCGCGGGTCGCGGTTATAACCCTGACCGGTAGTTGGTTCCATGATGTCACAAAACAGGATCAGGGAAGGTTGTGCGGAAAACGGATCCATAACGGCAGTGGCGGCATCGGGGATCAGCGCCATATCTGATTCATTGATGGCTTTCCAACCAGCAATGGACGAGCCGTCGAACATGATGCCGTCTTCAAACGCATCATCGTCAACAAACTCGGAACACATGGTCAGGTGCTGCCATTTACCGCGCGGATCAGTGAACCGTAAATCAATAAACGGGATATCTTCGTCTTTGACGAACTTCTGCACATCGGCGGGCGTTTTCAGGTTAAGGGCCATGGTATTCACCTATTTGCTTTCGGGTCAGTAGAAATAAATGGAAGATTAGAAAATTATATGGCGTCTACGCCGGTTTCGCCGGTTCGTACGCGGATAGCGTCTTCAACGGGCAAGACGAAAATCTTGCCATCACCGATGCGTCCGGTATGGGCAGCCTGTTTGATGGCGTCAATGGCTTTTTCCAGCATGGCGTCATCAACGACGATTTCCAGCTTCACCTTGGGCAGAAAATCGACGACATATTCGGCGCCCCGGTACAATTCCGTATGACCTTTCTGGCGGCCAAAGCCTTTTGCTTCAGTTACCGTTATGCCTTGTAAGCCGACTTCCTGTAGGGCTTCTTTGACATCGTCCAGTTTGAACGGCTTGATGATGGCTTCTATTTTTTTCATCTGTTTATTCCTCCAGTGACTGGCATGCTTTCTTTATGTGCTCAACAGATAGCAGAAAGCGTGCCAGTTCGTAGAGGATTGTAAAACACTGTAAAAACAATGTGATAATTGTGCAAAGGGGCAAAACAAAAATATTTGGGCGCTTTCTGAATTGCTTAAATCTTACGCAAATGCCTATAAAAACGGCACATAAGAATTTACTCTGCGCTAATCTTTGTCTTCTTCATTTTCAGTATCCGCATAGGGAAAATCATCTGGCGCGATGGGCCAGGCGAGGTGATATTCTGTGCGCCCGTTGTTGTCTTCTTCTGTGGCATCAACACTGGATAATGTGTCGCGGATGATATTTTCGACGAAAGACGCACAGTAGGGTGCAAGTACAGTGTTGTCTGCCGTGTATTGAGCCCCATGAATCACCCGGGTCAAGATGTCTTTGTCAGTGTTTAAAAACTGAAACAGGTGATTAACCACAATCCCGGGATCAAGATACGTTGGCAGGACCTCAACGGTTTCCTTGAGAACCAGGATTGGCAGGTTCGGGTAGAGATCCGTGCGGAGGTCTTGCTCCAGACGATCAACCACGCGCCCGAAATAGGCAGCGCGTCTTTCGTCCATTCGGGTGATAACAGTAGATATGATCCTTTTGTGCAGCACGCCGATTGTTCTTTCCTCAAACATTTGCCTTCCTTTCAACTGAAGGGGGAGAGGAAGGCAAATCACCATAGCATCTGTTTGTGGCATTCCATGATAGTCCCCGCGAATTTTTCTACCTCAGATCGCAAATTCTTTTCGCTTTCCGCCAGAAACAAAACCGCCGAAAGATATTTGGCTTACCGGCGGCTGGCCGGAGCTGTCTCTGGGAGTGCGCGATGCAGCAACTGGCCATTACAGAAGAGCTGACGGATTCGACAGTCAAGGGCATTTTGCTCGTTGCTATCGGGATTTCCATATTCTCGATTCAGGATGTGATTATCCGTCTGTTGAGCGGTGAGTATTCCGTCATCGAGATCATGTATATCCGTGCGCTCGTTGCCCTTGGTCCGATGGCAATGTTCGTTTATTGGGAAGGTGGCTTTGCCACATTGCGTACCCCGCGATATGTACTCCATTTTGTTCGCGGGGCACTTCAGATGTTATCCTACACAACATATTATATGGGGCTGGCTATACTTCCCATCGCTGACAACACGGCAATTTTCTTCGTATCACCCCTAATTGTTACAATATTTTCCATCATCTTTTTAGGAGAGAAGGTGGGCCTTCGGCGGGGGTTGGCAGTATTGGCCGGGTTCGCCGGCGTTCTGGTGATTGTCCAGCCGGGAACGGGCACATTCGGCTTTGCCGCCCTGTTACCATTTTTTGCTGCAGTGACATATTCCGGCAGCATAATGATAACCCGCCGCCTTGGGCGCACCCAGACCGGGGCGAGCATGGCATTTTACGCCATGATAACATTCCTGATGTTTAGTTCTATCGCAGGTGGGGTATTGGGCGATGGGAGCTATGAAACGAACATTCATCCGAGTCTGGATTTTCTTATGCGGTCATGGCAGGTGCCAACTTATCGTGACATTATGTTGCTTGTGTTATGTGGTTTTATCGCTGCATTCGGGTTTTACTGTCTGGCGCAGGGGTACCGTATAGCCCAAGCCAGTATTGTCGCTCCGTTTGAGTATGTTTCCATGCCACTTGCTGTCCTGTGGGGCTTTGCGATCTGGAATGAGGTTCCCAGCCTCACAACCATTCTTGGTATTGCCATGATTGTCTTTAGTGGCCTGTATGTATTGCATCGCGAAACCATTCGTGGTCGGCGATTGGTGACAGGGCGAGGCCGCATCCGTCTTTGACTCGGTGAATGCGAGATTTCTCGCATCCCCCCAAATGGCCTGATAAACTCCGAAGCACTGGCCGCAGTCTGGCCTGGGAGATTATGCCCATGCTGTCATGGTTGTTTGGAAATCGCGCAGGAACGCGCAAAAACGAAGCGCTTCCTTCCTACGAGGAATCACGCGAAATTGCCGAAAAAGGGAATGCGGAAAAAAGACAATGGCTGGCATCCCAGGTCGGTCTGCAACCGGAGTTCCTGTACTACTTCGCCACCGACCCGTCGACGACGGTTCGTGTCGCGGTTGCCGGAAATGAAGACACACCACTTCAGGCAGACGCCATTCTCGCTAAAGATGAGAGCGAGAGTGTGCGCCGTGAACTGGCCCGAAAAATTGGTCGGTTGATGCCATCCCTAGATACGGCACGTGCCGACAAGGTTACCGAAATGGTGCTCGATATTATTGGTGTGCTGGCGGCAGACCGAGCGGCAAAGGTTCGCAAGATTGTTGCTGAACAGGTCAAGTCCTTGGAGAACGTCCCGGCCCAATTGATCGAGCAACTGGCATGGGATGCGGAAGAGCATGTGGCGACCCCCGTTCTTGAGTACTCGCCACTGCTGTCGGATCGCAATCTGTTAGAGATCATTCGCAGTGGCATTGATGGTGGTGCATTGGCGGCAATCGCCCGGCGGCATGGGCTGAGCGCGCCAGTTTCAAGATCGGTAGTCAGATGCCGCGATGAAGGCGCAACGACTGCGCTCATGGACAACCGGACGGCGTTGATTGATGAGGAGACGTTCCTGGATGTCGGAGATATGGCGTCACGCTCGACGATGGTATGCAACAAACTTATTGAACGGGACGACCTGACACTTTCCACCATCCGCCGGGTGGCGACATTTGTTGGCAACGCTGTCATTGACCGGATCCTGGAACGAAACCGACGGCGCCTGAAACTTGATAACGATGAGGTCCGCGATATTCGTCAGAGTGTCACTGAACAGATCATGAAAGGTGCAGCAGATAAGGAGGGCTTGCCAGGCGAGGATGCCCGGGCGAAGGTTGAAAAGCTGTTTGCGGCAGATAAACTGACCGACAAGAGCATCGCCAAGGCTATTGATAAGGGAGAGCGCTGGTTCATTATTCATGCCCTGGCGTTGCTGACCGGATTTGAGTGGGAAAAAGTCCGTGATGGCTTGAACTCCAAGAGCGGTAAATCCATTGCCGCCATATCGTGGAAAGCCGGATTGAGCGCCGAACGTGCCTTGAGCCTGCAGACGAAGGTTGCGTCGCTGGGTGGCAAGGCACTTGTCCGTCCCGCCCGTGACGGCAGTTATTCCCTATCCGATGATGATATGGAATGGTATCTCGATTTCTTTGGTTGATTGAAAGAAGTATGAGATTGGCCAAAGGGAATACGGAATAATGCAGGAACGCCAATGAAATCTGTAAATTCAGTCATGTCCATGTATGGCACGACGATCTTTGAGGTCATGTCCGTGCTCGCACGGGAGCATGGCGCCATCAATCTGGGGCAGGGGTTTCCGGATACGGACGGGCCGTCTGATATGAAGGAGATCGCCAATGCCCATATGGTTGACAATCTGAACCAATACCCGCCGATGATGGGCCTGACCGATTTACGCAGGGCCGTGGCCGAACACAATAAGCGGTTCTATGATCTGGATGTGGATTGGGAAAACGAGGTTCTGATCACATCCGGTGCGACGGAGGCGCTGGCCGATTGCATGTTGGCAATCCTCGATCCTGGCGATGAAGTCGTGGTGATCGAACCAGTCTACGACAGCTACCTGCCCATGATCATTCGTGCCGGTGGTATCCCCAAGACCGTGCGCCTCTCACCGCCTGGCTGGGAACTGCCGGAAGCCGAGCTAAAAGCTGCATTTTCAGAACGAACAAAATTGGTGTTGTTGAATTCACCGCAAAACCCGGCGGGGAAAGTTTACAACCCGACTGAACTTTACGGGCTTGCCAGGCTGATCACGGAACATGACGCCTACGCCATATGTGATGAGGTCTATGAGCATATTGTTTTCGACGGACTCGCCCATACGCCATTGATGAGTTTGCCCGGGATGCGGAATCGCTGTGTACGGATCGGCTCTGCGGGCAAGACCTTTTCCATGACCGGTTGGAAAGTCGGATATGTGACGGCGCCTCCCGCATTGCTGGCGGCGATAGCCAAGGCCCATCAGTTCGTTACCTTCACCACCCCACCCATGTTGCAGGCAGCTGTTGCCAGGGGCTTGGGAAACGACAACGCGTACTTCGGTAATCTTGCGGGTGCATTGCAGGACAAGCGGGATCGACTTGCCGCCGGGCTGGAACGGGCCGGCCTTGGCGTCCACATGCCCGAGGGTACATACTTCCTGAACGCGGATATTCGTCCGACAGGATTTCAGGATGACGATGTGTCGTTCTGCCAGCAAATGACACGCGACGCCGGGGTGACCATGTTACCGGTAAGCGCCTTTTATGTTGAAAATGAACATTTCGATGAAATGCCGAGACATTTTGTACGGTTCTGTTTTGCAAAGCACGATGATGTTCTTGACGACGCCTGTGACAAACTGGAAGCTTACTTAGCGACATGAAAGCAGGTGAGTTTGACACTCTGTCCGGTTTTTCGCTCATGGTTTTTCTTGAGATTCCCGATACTTGGATTTCATTTAATCGATTCTCTGAGGGGGCGATAGTCGGCGTTTTTGTGGGATCACGTCAAAATAATTAATTCACCCAGTTTCGGACCTTTCAATGCCTTTGTTGTTGTTTTTCAATATGTTTGTTGCATTGATGTTCACTGTAGTGAAATTTTATTGCACAAACCCACACCGAAACAATTGACTTTGCGAATTGACCCAAGGCATGCTTCGCCCTGACAGGTAGCAAGTTCCCGAAAAAAGGGGACCAGGATCTGTCCAAAGAAAATGATATAAGCCGGAACTTTGTATCCGGCTCTCGTATT
>JAJFIE010000332.1 GCA_021775275.1 Rhodospirillales bacterium
CAGGCGTAGGTCATCAAAACGAAACTCAGCCTGCCCAAGACCACGGTTGCGATAATCATGACGTCACCTTGGCCGAGAGAATTGAGATCATTAAATGTCGGCAGGAACGCCGTATAGAACAGGATTACCTTTGGGTTCCCCAGGGTCAGCGACAAGCCCGCCAGAAAATCACGTACGGGTTTCGACTCTGCCACAGATGCCGTTCCCAATGGAACCGCAGGCGCACGCCATGCCTTGACGCCCAGGTAAACCAGATACGCAGCCCCGGCCCAGCGAATGATGACGAAGATTTCACCGTAAGCGCCAGCCAGTGCCGAGAGTCCGTAGATAGCGAAAAACAGGTAAACCAGATCGCCCGTAACGATGCCCAGAATGAAACTGAGGGTCCGGCCCAGGCCATGGGCGAGGCCACGGGCCACAGTCGCCAGTATTCCCGGTCCGGGTACGACCATCAGGACAAAACAGGCGATGACAAGGGCGATGACAGTTTCGATGCTCATGGAGAGACTCTATACGGTGATTTCCAGATCAAGGCCAGCCGGTGTTGGCAGTTAGTCCCAAAGAAGAAATCAGGGGGTAGTTTCTGTCGCCCGGCGTCGGGCTTCCTCGGCCTTTTCCGTTTCGCCGAGAACCTCGTAGGCTTGCGCCAGTCTGAGCCAACCTTCGGGATCGTTGGGATCGGTGGCCAGTCGATCGGCAAGCCGTTGAACCATGGAACGGATCATTTCGGCCTGCTCATCATCGGTCATCTGCTGCGCGTTTTCGATGTCTTCCTGGCTTGGTCCGGGGGCCGCAGGAGTGGACATGCCGTCCGGCTGAATGTCGGCTGACGGAATCCCCGAAGTCACGGCCAGTTTTGCCGCCATCTCCGTGGGTTTCAGGGTCGACACGTCAACACCGGCCTCATCGGCGGCGCGTTGGACCTGCTGGCGTACAATGGACACCCACGGCGCATCGGTCGGCGAGAGGTGAAGAAGATCGGTCCATATCTGCAACGCACCGTCCAGATTGCCCTGCTGGGCCGCCGCCACGCCAAAATAGAACCGCGATTTGGGATCCAGCGGTTCAACATTCAGTACTTCCTGGAAAATGCTAAGTGCTTCCGGCGTTACCTGTGCGTCACTTTCAAGAATCAATGCTTCTGCGTATTCCGCCTTTATCAGAATGTCACCCGTAATATCATAAAGTTTCAGGAACGCCTGCTGTGCATCGACGTAGCGTTCCATGGTCAGGTACGTGCGACCCAGCATCATCCAGCCTTCGGGATCGTCCGGGTTGGACTGCAATCGGGCTTCCAGTGTCGCCACCGCGTCATCTATGGCGGCCATCCTGTCGGCCATTTCCACCAGATCAATCCGTGACGCATAGGGGAAATCGACGGCGTCGGGTGATCCCAGATTCAGATACATAACAACAGCGGCGGCGAAAGCCGCAAGGGATACCGCCGGAATGGCGATGCTGCGCCCACGCCCGCCCGTCCCGCCATGCGGCGTCCCCACATCAGCAACACTCAGCAGGCGGCGCTGGATTTCCAGACGCGCGGTGGCGGCTTCCGATTCCGAAATCAGGCCGCGTCCTACGTCCCGGTCTACTTCGGCAAGCTGGTCCTTATAGACCGCCGTGTCGAAATCCTGGCGGGGGGGCGCATCCTGTTGCCTGTGGAGCAGGGAAGGCAAAATCAGAATAATAAGAACAGCCACGGCCAAGATGGCGATACCCAGCCAAAGCATTATGCCGACCCTCCGGTTTTATCAATGGTGTCAGTCTCGTCCAATAACGCGGCGAGACGGTTTTTTTCGTCATCACTCAATGCCGCAGGAGCCAGTGATTCCACGGCAATCATGGCTGCGCCTCGTTGACGGAATATCGCGATGAGGGCGAGGATGCCCAGCGCGACAATCAGGATCGGGCCAAACCACAGTAGGTAGGTGGACGGCTTCATGGGCGGTTTCAACAGAACGAAATCGCCGTAGCGGGAGACCACATAGTCAAGGACCTGCTCATCGCTGTCGCCCTCCACCAGCCGTTCACGGACCAGCACGCGCAGGTCCTTGGCCAGTTGGGCGTTCGAATCATCGATGGACTGGTTCTGGCATACCAGACAACGCAGGCCCGCGCTGATCTCGCGGGCGCGTTCCTCCAGCACCGGATCATCCAGCATTTCATCCGGCTCCACGGCGAACGCCGTGGCAGTGGCGAATGTCCATGCGAGCATCGCGCCAATCAGGAAACGGCGGGCAATCATTGTTTTCGCAACTCCTGCACCAGCGGATAGATGGTGTCGTCCCAAACTTCCGCGTTCATGGGGCCGATGTGCCTGTAGCGAATAACGCCCTGCTTATCGACAATGAAGGTTTCCGGCGCGCCGGTGACGCCGAACGCAATGGCGGCCTTGCTCACAGGGTCGTCGCCGACCAGGGCGTAAGGATCGCCGTAATGTTTCAACCAGTTGGGGCCGGCGTCCAAGTCTTCTTCACGCCAGTCGATGGCATGGATGGGCACGTCACTGGTCTGTTTCAACTGCATGAGAAAGGGATGCTCCACCTGACACGCGATACACCACGATCCAAACACGTTAAGCAACGTGACCTCGCCCTTGAAGTCAGCCGTTTCCAGACCCCATTCGCGGTCGGGATTCGCCCGTCCCTTGATGGCGGGTAGTTGAAAATCGGCCGCCGGCGTGTTGATCAGTACGGATTCCAGTCTGCGCGAATCCTTGGTCAGGCCGACCGCGAAATAGACGGCAAGCACCCCGAAGACCGCCACGGGCAGCAGGAAAAGCAGACGCTTGGGGGGAGGTTGTCGCGTCTGATCAAGGGGCAAACTGGCACTCTCCCTTGTCATGCCTTGACCGCCGCTGCCGGGGCCGGCGCCTTGCGTCGACGCGGAACGCCAACGCGGAACCGCCGATCGCTGAGGCTGACGCCGGCCGCCGCCGCCATGATCACCGACCCGGCCCACATCCAGACCACCAGCGGGTTCCAGTAAATACGCGTCACGTATGCGCCGTCTGTTCCTTCGGGGTCGCCGATCACGGCGTAGAGGTCGCCTGTGAACATGGTATGAATGGCGGCTTCCGTCGTCGGCATGGAGCGCACGGGGTAGCGGCGGTTCTCAGGGTACAATGTGACGACCGGCTCGCCCTCCCGGGTGACGGCAAAGGCGCCCTGGGTCAGATAGTAGTTGGGGCCGCGCCCCTCTGTTGCCCCCTCGAAGGTGAACGTATAGCCGCCGACCTCGACGCTGTCGCCCGGCGCCATGGTCTGGATGGCTTCCTGTTTCCAACCGCCTGCTCCGGCCATGCCCGCGACGGCGATGGCAAGGCCCAGATGTCCTAGCGTCATGCCCCAACTCGCCCTTGGTGTTCGGACGAGGCGGTTCAGTGAGCTGGCAAACGGTTCGCGAAACAGCCGGATGCGCTCCGTCAGTTCGACCAGGATGCTGACGCCCAACCAGACCGCCATGGCCATACCGACCATGGCCAGAACCGGGCCATCGGACGCGACCGCCCAGACGGCGATGGCGGTGACGATGGTCAGGATGAACGCCAACCACAGGCGCTTCATTGCGGCGCCCAGGTCGGCCCGTTTCCAGCCCAGCATGGGGCCGACGGCCATGGCCGCGATCATGGGGAGCATTAGGGGGATAAAGACGGTATTGAAGTAGGGCGGGCCGACGGAAACCTTGCCGCCGTCAAGGGCATCGAGAAACAGCGGATAGAGCGTGCCCAGCAACACGGCCGCTGCCGCAGTGGTCATGATCAGGTTATTGACCAGCAACGCGCCTTCCCGTGAAACAGGCTGGAACACGCCGGTGTTGCGCATGGCGGGACCACGCATCGCAAACAGCACCAGCGATCCACCGGTGACGACAATCAACAGGATCAGGATAAACACCCCCCGCGCCGGATCGGTGGCGAACGCATGTACGCTGGTCAGTACGCCAGAGCGCACCAGGAAGGTGCCGAGCAGACTGAGCGAGAACGTCACGATGGCCAGGAAGATGGTCCAGCCCTTCATGGTGTCGCGTTTCTCCACCATGGTGGCGGAATGCAATAGCGCCGTTCCCGCCAGCCACGGCATAAAGGAGGCGTTTTCCACCGGGTCCCAGAACCACCAGCCGCCCCAGCCGAGTTCATAGTAGGCCCACCACGACCCCAAGGCGATGCCACCGGTCAGGAACGCCCACGCGGCCAGCGTCCAGGGGCGCACCCAGCGGCCCCAGGCGGCGTCGACACGACCTTCCAGCAGGGCGGCGATAGCGAAGGAAAAGGCAATGGAAAAACCCACATAGCCGAGATACAGCATGGGTGGATGGAGTGCGAGCCCCATGTCCTGTAACAGCGGGTTCATCCCCGCGCCATTGGCCGGTGGCGGCACAATGCGGTCGAAGGGGTTGGAGGTGAATATAATGAACAGATAGAAACCAATAGCAATGAGGGACTGTATGCCCAGCACGCGGGCGCGCAGGGTCGGCGGCAGATTGGCGCCGAAGAACGCCACGGCGGCGCCAAACATGCTGAGGATCAGAATCCACAGCAGCATGGAGCCCTCGTGGTTCGCCCACACGCCGGTTATTTTGTAGAGCAGGGGTTTGTCGGTATGAGAGTTCTGATACACGACGGCGAGCGAGAAATCAGACACCACGAAAGAATACGTCAGGCTTCCGAACGCAAACGCCAACAGCAGAAACTGCGCCACGGCGGCGGGACGGCCAAAGGCCATCCAAGGCTCATAATTACGCGCCGCGCCTACAAGCGGCAGGATTACCTGCGCCGCCGCGACAAACATGGCGAGGATCAGTGCAAAGTGACCCAGTTCGGCAATCCCTAATTCGGCAATCCCTAATTCGGCAATCATAGCGACGACTCCCCGTTATCCTGATTCATGTCCTGCCCCTCGCCCTTCCATTGGCCAGCGTCCTTGATGGCGTCGGCGACCTCCGGCGGCATGTAGTTTTCATCGTGTTTGGCGAGCACTTCATCGGCCACGAACACGCCGTTCATCAGCTTGCCTTCGGCGACCACGCCCTGGCCTTCACGGAACAGGTCCGGCAGGATGCCCTGAAAATACACGGGCACCGTGTTGGCGGTGTCGGTGACGCGGAAATTGACCACGCCGTCGGTGCCCTGTTCGACGCTTTCTTCCTCGACCAGTCCACCGAGGCGGATGCGTTGATCCTCTTTCACCTTGTTTTGTACGATGTCGGTCGGCGTGCGGAAGAACACGATGTTTTCGTCGAACGCGGTCAGTACCAGTGCGGCGGCGATGGCAATCAGCACGCCTGCAATGGCGACAAATGTCAGTCGTTTATGTTTACGTTTCACCTTGGGCGGGTCCTTCAGATGGTGAAGCGCGTTCGGCTTCGTTGTTAAGGGCGTCTAATGTGGCGTGGTTGGCTTTCAGGGTACGCACGCTGATCACGAATATACCGATCAGCAAGACGGCAGACAGCCCGAAGCTGGGCCACACAAACGCGGCATATCCGCCCATGTCGAGGAACGATGAAATGGTGTTCACGTCTGCTCCACAAAATCAGGCGGGGACAATGCCCCGCGTTTCGATTGCATCATACTGATTAAATAGGGCAGGAAAATGATCTGTCTCAAAAAAAAGTGATTTCTACCATGATCGCCGTACCCGCTCAGCCGTGCACGCGGCGCTGGCGCAGCGCCCGGATTTTGCCGGCGGTCACGTCGGCGTCCATGCGGATGATCAGCACCCACAGATAAAACAGGGTGTAGCCAATGGCCATGAGCAGCAGCGGCCACAGCATGCTGGGGTGGATGGAAGGGCCGTCCATGCGGATCACGCTGGCTGGCTGATGCAGCGTATTCCACCAGTCCACAGAAAACTTGATGATAGGCACATTGATAAAGCCGACAAGGGCCAGTATCGCCGCAGCTTTTGCACCGCGCTGCGGATTATCGAAGGCGTTCGAGAGCGCCATGTAGCCGATATAGAGGAAAAACAGGATCAGCATCGACGTCAACCGCGCATCCCAGACCCACCAGGTTCCCCACATGGGCTTGCCCCACAGTGACCCGGTGGCCAGCGCCAGAAAGGTGAACACGGCGCCGACAGGGGCGGTCGCCTTGCCCGCTACATCGGCCAGTGGATGTTTCCAGATCAGGCCCACGGCGGCGGAAATCGCCATGGAGGTATAGCAGAACATGGCCATCCATGCGGCGGGCACATGGACGTACATGATGCGCACGCTTTCGCCTTGTTGATAGTCGGCGGGGGCCTGAAACAGGCCAAGATACAGCCCCGCGCCCAGGGACAACAGGGTCAGCCCGCCCAGCCACGGAACCAGCGGGCGGGTCAGGGTCAAAAACCGGTTCGGGTTCGCAAAGCGTTCAATCATAGCCATGGTGCTGTTTCCTAGCGTAACGTCTTATGCCTGTTCAAGCTATTCTAATGCCGATTATTCCAAAGACTGGCGAATGCCCGCCGCCGCCGCCCAGGGACATAACGGCAGGGCGAAGACGAACAGTCCACCCAATATAAGGAACTGCGCCTTGATGGCATATCCGCCAATGGCGCTGTCAACGGCGCTGACGCCAAAAATCAGCACCGGGATGAACAGGGGCAGGATCAGCAATGACAACAATACGCCGCCCCGGCGGGAACCCAGGATCAGGGCCGCGCCCACGGCGCCCAGCAGACTGAGCGTCGGTGTGCCCAGCGCCAGTGCGCCGATCAGCACCCAGAACCCGTCTGCATCCATGTTCAGCAGCACTGCCAGCAGGGGGGCTGCGATGATCAGTGGCAGGCCGGTGGTTAGCCAGTGGGCGATGACTTTGGCCAGCACCAGAACTTCCAGCGTTACCGGCGAGAGGGCCAGCAATTCCAGCGAGCCGTCCTCGTAGTCGGTCAGGAACAGGCGTTCCAGCGACAGCATGGTCGATAGCAGTGCCGCGACCCAGATCACACCGGCGGCGATGCGCGCCAGAATTCCCGGTTCCGGCCCGACACCGAAGGGAAACAGCACCACGGCGATAACGAAAAACATCACCACCATGAGACTGTCCAGCCCCTGGCGCTGGGCAAGGCGCAGGTCGCGACGCACCAGCAGGGAGAAACGCCTCATCATGCCGCTGCGCTCCCGTCTTCGAAATCGTGCGCTGCCTGTGCAAACGGCGTCAGGTCCAGTGTTTCTGCGCCGTCGCCACTGATTGGAGTGTGCGTGGAGATCACCGCCATGCCGCCTGCTGCACGGTGTTGGGCGATGATTGACTCCAGCGCCGCCACCGCCTCTTTATCCAGCGCCGTGGTTGGTTCATCGAGCAACCAGAGGGGGGCCGGGGAAGACAGAATACGGGCCAGTGACGTGCGGCGGCTCTGCCCGGCCGACAGGAAGCGCGCCGGAACGTCACTCAAATAGGAAATGCCGAAACCCTTCAGGGCCTCGGCGACCCGGTTGTTGGCGCCGGCATTGCCGCCATGCATTTCGGCCCAGAAGCGCAGGTTTTCGGTAACCGTCAGAACCGGCTTGATGGCATCGTGATGGCCGACGTAGTGCAGCCGGCCATTGTGCGTTTCCGGGTCATCGCGGGTGTCTGCATCCTGCCACCGAATGGCGCCGTGGGCGGGCAGCAACAAACCGGCCATAAGCCGCAGAAGGCTGGACTTACCACTGCCGTTGGGCCCCACCAGCACCAGCAAACCACCCGCATCCAGCTCAAATGACAGGCCACGAAACACGGTGCGCTCGCCGCGGACACATGTCAGGTCGGATCCGGTAAAAAGGGTCATGGGCCGGACCCTACCCCATGGCCTCATACCCGAAAAGATCAAATAGCCGGGCTATGGCCAGATACATGCCAGGCACACGTCAGACACAGGGTGGGCCCAGGGTGGGTACAGGGTAGACGATCAGGGCGTTTTCATGCGTGGATAGACAAATGCCACCAGAAATATCGCCATACCGCTGTAGATGGCGCAGGCAATGGCGATGGTTTCCATGGTGACGCCTGCGTCAATGGCCCAGCCCATGACGGGCGGCGACAGCGCCGACCCCAGCACCATCAATGCCGAACCCAGGGCCTTGATGGCGCCCAGATGGGCGACGCCATAGATCTCTGCCCAGACGGCGCCATGGGTTACGGCGGACGCACCGGATGTCATGCCAATAAAGAACATGAAGATGACAGCGATTAACTGATCACTGAACAATGCCAGGGCGAGCATAGCGACAATGACGGGCAGGAGTTCAAGTCGCATCATTTTTATGGCGTTGTAGCGATCCACCAGAATGCCGGTGGCAAGGACGGCGGCGATCTGTCCGAAAGCGTAGGCCACAAAAGCGCCGGCGAACCAGGACAAATCCCAACCCTTGCTTTCCACCAGATGGACCTGATGGAAGAAAAATCCGGTACCGATAAACGACGCGGCCAGATAGTTTGGCAGTAACACGTAAAAGCGCGGATCACGCAGAACCTGCCGCCGCGACCAGCCGGTTTCAGATGCACCGCTTTCAGCAGCGCTCCGGTTTTTTTCTTCCAGTTGCCGGTGACGTTCGCTGTGACCTTTCAATAACCACAGGACCAGTGGCACCAGCCCGATTGCCAGCATGATACCGATGCCGGTCCACATATCGCGCCACCCTATCGTAGCAATAAGGCTAACGGCAATGAACGGGATGATGGCTTCGGCCACAGGATAGCCCATGGAGGCGATGCTGATGGCCTTGCCCCGGTGGGCATCGAAATACCGTGCCATGGCGACGGTGGAGATGTGCGACATCACGCCCTGACCGGTAAATCTGAGTGCGAAGATCACCGGCAATAACCAGAACGCCGAACTGACATTGGCCATGGCGAGACAAGCCAGCGCCAGACCAAAACAGGCGAATGAGGTGTAGGGCCGCAGATCCATGTCATCGATCTTGCGCCCGGCCCAGACCAGCAGTGCTGCGCTGCTCAGTGTGCCGACCGAATAGATGCCGCCGAAATCCCCGTGGCTGAGGCCAAAGGTCGCGCGGATTTCTGCGCTGGACAACGAAATGAAGTAGGTCTGTCCAAACGACGAGAAAAACGCGATCAGGAATCCGAATGCCAGAAATCGCGGGCTGGTGACCAGAAAACGAAAAATGTTCATGTCGGGCGGATCATGCCTGAATGCTCTGCCTGAGAAAATGATTTTGTCTGTGCCCAGTCGCAAAACACAAAAAAAAAAAACACTTAAAAAAAAACGCGGCCGGTTTTCACCGGCCGCTCGAGTCAGGGCATTCGTTGCCCATAAGGGGACCAGAGAAAGAGGGGGGAGAAGTTCTCTGGCATACGTATAGACGAGGAGGTCTATGATGAGCAAAGTAGCTGCCGATTGTGGCGATAATATGCTCCAATTGGGGTGATTTGGTGGGGATGTTCGTTGAGTGTTTTTTACCACAAAGCAAAGCAATACCACTCGTCAGTTATTGGCCGGGGCCGGCGTCAGCTCTTCAGCTTCATGCCGTTCTAATGGCAAGTCTTGATAAACAGGCCAGATTACTTGGCTGATAACGACTGACGGTCGGCAATGATATCGACGAGTTTCCGGTCGTCTTCACATTGATCCAGGGCAACTGTCGTATCCAACGCTAAACGAGCGCGCGACCTGATAATTGATGTGTATCAAGGATACACGTGACAACATGCCTATACTTGTCCATGCTCCCGAAAATGGGGATTAAAAAAGGAGGTCAATATGGTTATTTCAAAACGATTGATCAATCGGTGTGCCGTGTTGATCGTCGCGGCGTTTTCTCTATTTTTAGTCAACACGGCGATGGCTGACGAAGGCACAATTGCGTATGGCGGCAAGTTGTACGACAAGTG
>JAJFIE010000333.1 GCA_021775275.1 Rhodospirillales bacterium
GATACCGGTCCCGTCTTCACGTTCAACGGCAAGCCGGTGAAGAGCATGAAGACAGCCTTCAACAGGGCCCGCGCCAGGGCCGGACTGGAAGACCTGAGATTTCATGATCTTCGCCATACGTTCGCTTCCCGCCTTGTCCAGGCCGGTATTCCGTTGTATGAGGTCATGCACCTGACGGGGCACAAGTCGCTCGAGATGGTGCAGCGGTATTCCCATCTGGCCCCCGACTACGCGGACAGGGCAATCCAGGCCCTCAATGCCATGGTTTCGGACACTGGTCACGATATGGTCACGCCGCAGAATGCAAAGACGATCCAGAGGGCGAATAATCCTTTGGAATCAACGGAGCACCCGTAGCTCAGCTGGATAGAGCGCTGCCCTCCGAAGGCAGAGGTCACACGTTCGAATCGTGTCGGGTGCGCCAACCTTTCCAATAGTTTAACCGAATATAGGCAAGGCCTCTGTACAGGCTTGTCCGCGCGGCGTCCGCTCTACGGCATTCCATCGCCGTTCTTCTGACCTCCACGAGTAGCGGGTTTGACTGCTGGGTAGGTCGCCATGCCTGAGGCGAAATACCCGGTCACAGTCATGCTGTCAGAGCATGTTATCGACCTGCTTTCCGAGCATGGCGATGAAATTCTTTACGCACTTTCGGAACTTGTTGATCAGGCCAAGACCTCACAGCCACGCATAGAGGCTCAGGTACAGCAAGAGACCGAGGAACGCAGGCGTGCGAAAGAAGCCCGTGCCGCACAGATGGTTCAAGACGGTCGTACAGGCCATCGAAATTTGCGTCGGCGACTTCTCGATTTGCGTCCGGATGCGACGAAACAAGAACGAGCAGCCTTTCGCGCCAACGCGGTTTCTCATGTTGCCCGCGACTATGGATGGAACCCCGTTTACGCGGATATGGTCATCAAGCGCCATCGAAAGGTGCTGTGGGCCAAGATCACCACCCGAAGAGAGGGCTATGTTCTTCGCGGTTTCATCGATGGTCTATCCAATGCAGAAATCGGAAATCGCCTCGGACTACCCAAGCACAGGATTAGTCACATTCTGTGCCGCCTCAAGGTACGGGCCAAAGCAGAAAGTATAACTATCTTTGATTTGGCGCGTCGCCTGTCACCCGCTAAATTCGATGTTGGCAGTGAGGCGCAACCATGAGCGCGTCGATCTGCCACACCCTATCCAGTTTCGCCCATCGGGAGGTAGTAGCCCCGGTGGGACTTTGGGAGCGCGGAGCCGAGGCCTCAGGTATCATCCTGCCTTCGGTCCGCCTCTTCCCAGCGTTTTCTCCGCTGTTGACCGTGAGGTTCTCGCTGAACCTGTTCGCGCTCCTAAAGCGGTTGCTACTTCGCCGTCAGGCGAAACCTATCCTTGCTTCAGTGTCGCTGTTTCCGGTGGCGCTCGATGGTATCTTGCTCGGCAATGCACACAAGGACCTGGGCCACTTGCCGATAGCCGAGGAATGTTGCCGGAAAGCCATTGAACTGAGACCGGACGTGGCGGACGTTCATTATAACCTGGCGAATATTCTGCGGGACCAGGGGCGGCTGGATGACTCCGTGGATAGCTACCGGCAAGCTCTTGAACTAAACCCCGGATTTACGGATGCGCGGAAAAGTATGGGTAAGGTGCTTATGAAATGTGGGCACTGCCGGGAGGGTCTGGAGAACCTCAGAATGTCATACGGGGTGATCGAGTTTTCAAACCAGGACGGCGATTGGCTGCGAACCTGAATCCGGGATCACTGAATTAGGCCGTTTGTGGAGTAATGAAATGCTAGAGCGCGTTAGTGTCGGGGGAGCCAAAGTTCAAATTTTATCGGCAGCTGGAAGTTGAACAATGATGCTTTGTGTGACGGGGTCGTCGGGTTTTTTGAGCAAAACAGGGACAAGCAGAAGCAAGGCGGCATGACGGGTGATGAGGTCAATAAAGCCGCCAAGAATTCAACGGATATGACAATCCTGCCGAATGATCTGGAAAACCCGGACTATCAGATTGTGTCGCAATATATAGACGGGTTGCTTGAGTGCTATCAGGACTATACCGCGCAGTGGGAATTTCTGGGCAAACTGCTCAAGCGGGTTCATATCGGGCCATTCAATATCCAGAAATATGACGCTGGTGGCCATTTCGTCAAACTGCATTCTGAGCGCACGTCAATTGATACCGTTCATCGCATTCTGGTATGGATGACCTATCTGAACGATGTTCCTGAAGGGGGTGAAACGGAATTTCCGTTCTTTGATCTGAAGGTCATCCCGGAAAAAAGGGAAACCATCATCTGGCCGGCGGAATGGACTCATGCTCACCGCGGCGGTGTGGTTACAGTAGGGCCCAAGTATGTCATCACGGGCTGGATGCATTTTGCAGAATAGGTCATGACCCAAAGTGATCTGTTTCATGCACAATATCGCACCGTGCTATAATCCAGGGAATTGGCCGACGCCAGTTGTTCATTGGTGATATTCCCGTAGGGCGTCAGTACAATTAAGGAAATGGCCGAAGACTGGTTACCGAGGGGTTCTATCCAGAAAATGGGTATGCTTGGCGCCATCGGAAATTGTGTTAACGAGTGAATATCCCCGGGACTTCAGCCATTCGATGACGCTCGTTCCGTCCCCTCCCCGGATGCAAATCATGAGCTTAGGGTTGCCGTTGCAAAGAATATCTTCTGCGCCTTTAAAGACATCCATTTCAGTGCCTCCCAGGTCAAACCGGATAAAATTCCAGGGGCCATCCACAATCTGATCCAGTGGTCGGCAGGAAACATCTTGGCCATGTATCCGAATGGAGTCACATGCAGAACCCACCCGGATATTCTGGACATCGACGTCGCAGGGCGTTCCGACGCTCGTGTTCAGGAAGGCAACCTGCCGTGTAATTTCCGCATGTTTTGGATGTTCCTCCAGGCCCACGTAACGGGAGGGTAATAGAAAGTTGAGAAAAAAGGCGGTGTGGTTGCCGGAGTGTGTTCCAAGCTCAAGAATTTTATCTGCCTCACTGACAAACCCCCGTGCAAACCGAAGTTCCTCAAGTTCATCGACATGGCCGCCATAATGGGACATCGACGCTGTGATGCTTTGGGGCGTCATTACGTTAATCGTGTAGGCTAACTGTTCATTGTCGACAATGAATCCAACAAAAGGTATGTGCGTTGGATCCATTAAGAGTTGAGAGAAACCCATCAGGCTTTTCGCGATTTTGTCATTTTCACCGGCTTTTTTCGCCATGGCGCAACCGGCCATGTAGGCTTCCAAATATCGCCGTTGCAGCAGATACGAAAGCACAAGCGTGTGGTAGGTCTGTAGATTTTCGGGATTCAGTGTGAGCGACTGAACTGCCGCATCTATTCCTTGGTTTTCATCCAGGTTTTCATTGCCCAACGCAAAGCAGGTGTGTGCGTACATGAACCACAGATCAGATAATTCGGAGTTTGCTTCGAGACACCGGCCAATAATTTCCAGGGTATCCGCGCTCAACCATTGCTCATTAAATGAGATAACGGCCGCACCTAACTGCAAGCTTATGTCGCTGGGAAAGTCATGGCAAATCCGGATCAGAAAATCTCTGGCCTCGATCTTATTGCCCCGTGCGATCAATTCCTTGGCCCGGTCGATAAGGGCGATATGATCACTCATCATCATTTTTCCAGAAATCGGAGAACCAAAAAGCGTTGAGCGGGAAGAATGCAATCACACTAAATCTCCCGGGACCGGAGAATGTTGAGGATTTCTTTCAGGGGTTTCATGGTGTTCTCCATCCGAAATTTCCACCCTTGCGCCGATTCCTCCCAAATGAAGTCTGTCAGTGAACGATTTTGTTTCCCCCGATAGCCGACTTTGTGCAACAGGGGCTTCAAGACCTCTTCATCAAAAAGAGTGCGATATGTATTCATTTTCGAAATTTGTGAATTACGAATATCAACGGGATCCATATCTGCATCGATAATGCACCCAACTGCGTCAGCCACTGCGGCGGATGTCGGCTCGCAGTAAATACTATTGTCAGGAGACAGCCATGCCTGCCGGCCACCCAATGTACTGCCCGGCTCGGGCTCAGTGCTAACGACCGGAATGCCACAAAGCATATATTCGCTGGCAGTAAAACAAGCGCCCTCAGTCCGAGAGAGCATCAGGCCGCAACGGGCTTCATTGTAGAGAGATGAGAGTTCGATATGGCCCAGATAGGTGTCCGGTTTGAATACCGGCGCGCAGCGCTCGAACCCGTTTGATGGTATCATGACCGCACATGACATCGGGTCGGAATATACCAGGGATAATTTTTTTACCTGTTCAGCCAGATGGATGCGTTTACAATCCACGGCACGCGCCGTGTAAACCGCATCATATTTCTTGGTCGCGCCGTTGATGATCTGGAACCGATTTTCATCAAGCCAGCAATTATTATTAACCAGAACGGAATTCAGTCCGGCGGAAACACGTTTTTCATGAGTTTCTACTTCGTTTGACAGGAAATAGACTCTCGGGCGCGCGTTCTCTGGAACGAGAGCTTTCCAAAACCCCCCTGGCAAATCGCTGCCCGCCCCCCAATCCGTCAAAATCAGATAATCGTGCTCCGATAAATGCGGGAGCCAACATGCGACGCCCCCCGGGGCGAACGGCAGATACGTCGCACAGGATGAAAAAATCCGCCCTTTTTCATACTCGGCAATTATTGAAAATGCGGACTCTTGTTCATGCAGCCAAACGTTTTCCAGAATTTCATCTGGGTTATTCCGGTGTAAGTGGAGTGATACATCCAGCAGATTGTCATAAAAGGCATCATCATCGGTTCCAAATTCGCCATGAATACGGGCTATTTGAAAGCTGGCGATTTGAAGTCTCGGAATTTTCCGGTGCAAGCTATTTAATTGAATGAGCCCTGCACGCGGATTCCCGAGTTTCGCTAAAATTTCCGCCTGATAAATGATAAAGGCCGGACACTCCGAGACATCTTTCGGGGGTGGAAATCTGGAGTTGTAGTCGTCCGGATACGGAATCGTTGTCTGGATTTCATCCAGTCTTGCCAGAGTGTGAACCGCCACCTTGTTTTCCGGGTCGGCCCGTGACACAGCGGCGGCCAGTTGCATTGCTTCTTCAAAACACCCACCAGCTATTTGGCGAAAGATTTCAAGGTTTTCCGGGCGGGCAGTTGCGACAGGCGGCATTAATAGGGCTCCATTCTGGTAACACCATATCAAACTCGCATGTCGCTATTGAGAAATTCTTAAATTACTATTGGTCAGCTACCGGCTATCAAGCGATCATCTATGTGCAGTCAAATCGCGATACCCGGAAGGGGGGCAAAATATCCCCCGGACGTACGATGGCAAACCTCTCTGCCACCAATGATAATTATTTTCGTGGCTTTTCTTGCCTTACTGCAATTACGATAATATCTCGCCCGTCTGTCAGTGACGCTTCAAGAAGAATATTATTGTCGATATTGAAAATGCTCGGAACAATTCTACATGCAGGCATGAAAACGGAGGCACCAAAGTGACGAGCAAAGCTAAACGGATACTGATTTGTGACGATGATCCCCTGATGCGAAAGCTTTTGGGCAAGTTGCTCGGCGCGATGGGTTGTGACGTTGTGGGTGAAGCTGAGGATGGTGATGAAGGTGTCAAACTGTTCAAGACCCATAGACCCGACCTGACGTTGATGGACATCAATATGCCCGGGAAAAATGGTGTCGATGCCTTGGGTGAAATCATGAAAGCAAACGCCTTTGCCGCCGTTGTCATGCTCAGCGCCATGGACGATACCGTCATCGCGGAAAGCTGTTTACACAAAGGCGCGGTGGGTTACGTTCAGAAGGGAACGGATATGGGCGCGCTGCAAGCCGCCCTGCAAGAATACGTCGAATAGCTGCGCTTCCCCCAATATCTGTGTTTCGCCAGCAAATAATAATGCAGGATGGTTGTGCAGTCAGTTATTGGGATAGAGGGTGGTGAGATGGTAAGTAATGATTCAACTGAAGAATTTGATATTGAAAAAGCCAAACAGGAAATGGAACCCTGGTACTGGTGGGGTATCCCCACGTTCTTCAAATGCCCCTGGGATGAAAATCCAAATAACTGCGATATTGCACTGGTAGGCGTTCCTCATAGCACAGGCAATGGTTCAACAGAGCGCGACCAGCATCTGGCGCCTCGCGCGATACGAAACGTCTCGGGTTGGTATCGCCGGGCACACCAGAAATTCGGTATCATACCCTGGGACATCTGTCGCATTCATGATTTGGGTGACACGCCGTTGCCCGAGGCAATGAACAACGAAGCAAGTGTGCAGCACATCGAGGCATATTTCAAAACCATCGATGCCGCAGGGGCGCGCCCCATTTCCGTTGGTGGGGATCATTCAATTACCGGACCTATCCTCAAAGCTATTGCAGGTGAGGACGCCAAGACAACAGGTGGTCGGAAATGCGCGCTGCTCCATTTCGATGCCCACCGGGACGACTATCAACATCTACCCCACTGGTTGGGGGCGAAACGTTCTGCGGCCCACTGGGCACATTATACGGTGGCGGAAAACCATGTTGATCCTTCCCGCAGCATTCAGTTGGGGATTCGCGGAAATCCGATGAAGCCACGCAAGGACCCGAATCATAGCGATCTTGGGTACAGGTTGATCACGGCAGATGATTTCTACGAGCTCGGAATTAAACGGACCGTCGAAATCATCCGCGAACGGGTTGGGGACATGCCGCTTTATATCACCTTCGATCTGGATGTATTGGATCCAGCGGAAGCGCCGGCTGTATCAAATATGGAACCCATGCAACGGGGTTTGCGGGCATGGGAGTGCGAGAAAATATTCCATGGTTTGCGGGGAATGAACGTTATCGGCGCAGATCTCGTCTGTATGATTCCGACCAAGGATACAGCCGCGAAGATCACCTCAATGACAACCATGGCGCTGATGTATGAATTCATTGCCCTGATCAGTGACTGCGTGGCTACAAACCGCTAATCAATCTGCAAATTTGACTCGCCAAGAATGCAAATAGAATCTGTTTCCGCATCCGTTTCTTCTATGTTACGGCATCGGATAAGGGTTTTTAATTCTGGAGATAACCATGGAAAACGTGAACTTCACCCGCATGGAAGACGGCACCAGGGAGGAATATGAATACCTCGAAGGTTTGGAAGCCAAAGCAGCTGAAGGGCTGGCGGATCGTGCACTGGAACAACTGAAGACCACCAAAGATATTCTTGGCGGTTATGCAATTGACCGCTTCGACCATTCCCTGCAATCAGCGACTCGAGCCTTTTGCGATGACCGGGGTGAGGAATACGTGGTTATGGCGCTGCTCCATGACATGGGGGATGGCTTGGCGCCATTTAATCATGGCGAATATGCGGCGGCAGTGATGCGCCCGTACGTTTCGGAAAAATCCCACTGGATGTTGAAGCACCACGGTATTTTCCAGGCTTATTATTACGCCCATCATTTGGGCCTGGATCGCAATGCACGGGATCGTTTCAAGGACGAACCACACTACGATGATACGGTAGAGTTCTGCGCCAAGTACGATCAAAATTGCTTTGATCCGGATTATGATAATCTGCCACTTGAGTTTTTCGAACCTATGGTCCGGCGCGTATTTGCGCGCGAACCATTCGCCTATGATCGACAGTAAGGGTTGCTTAATTACCGTTCAATGGTGTGCCAGAAAGCCGGACCATCCAGCAGGTTTTTGACATCCTGACGCAGGGTGCTTTCATTTCGCAATACTGTCCGGGTATGCCACCCGATCATGATGCCCTTTGCTTCGGCAATTAATGGCCTTTCTGCACGGGAAGATGAGGCAATCAATTGTTGGGTGAGCGTCTCGGCTACGGCGACGTCATTGAGGCGCCCGAGATCGTCCTGAAGTCGCGCCAGTCGTTTCGAAAATGTCTCAACGGTTTTTGTTTTATAGAGTGAGCCAAAAAACTCCGTTGCATATCGTAGGCGTTTTACATCAATGCGAAGGCGATGTCTTTCGGGGATGGGCAGGGTCGCAATCTTTTCCCCCCGTTTGCGCACCTTGCGGTGGCACTTGCCGATAGCGATCATTGAAAATTCTTTGACCGGACTGGAAAGCCTGATGGTCCCCGGACCCGGTTGGTGGTGTTGCCATTTGCTTGTCATCAGCCAGGCACTCAAATCCAGAATAAATGAGGTAAACCGCTTTGATAGAATGCCTTCCCGTGCGGCCTTCCGATAACGGTCGCGCCGTCCCTTGGTGCGTCGTTTGATAAGGGAAAGGCCTTCATGGTCAGGGAAATGTTCCCGGACCGGCTCGATAATATCAGAGGAAAAAACATCCCAATCCCGTGCCGGTCCGAGCACGGACGTCAACCACTGCATTTCCTGAGAAAATGATGCGCACTGCTCCGCCGGGATAAATGTGTGGAATACGCGGAATGCAGATCGCAGACGGCGCAGGGCCACGCGCATCTGATGGATACCTTCGGGGTCGACTGTGTTAAGGACGCAGGAGTCGTTGGCGAGCAACTGGTTCATTCCCGACTGAACAATGGCTTGAAGCGCCTGTTCCACGGAACTGTCCTTTTCGAGAATGACCCTGCCTGCCTTCTTCGATCTGGGTTGGAGGCCCCCGCGCAGGTCGTACCCCTGGTCCGATTTTGTAACAAGGGAAACACGCAGAGGGACGTGTTGATGAAGTTGCCGTGCGAGGGCAAATAATGAAGCGGGTGAAGCGCCATTGGATTCCAGCTCCAGTTCGCAGACCTGCCGCCGCCGTCGTCCGGCGCGGATTTCGCCCACATCAATATCGACTGTGATACCGCCATCATCGGCGATGGACGTTGGAATGGTCGTGCGTTCGACCTCTACTCTGAACATTGGCTTGAGTCCTATCCCGGCGGCATCACCGACGCGGCGGGCCAGTGCGTCATCGGAGATTGCTGTCATGTCCGGGATGGATGTTGGCAGGGGCGATTCCGATTCAAGGCGATCAAGCGCGCTACCCAGATTTTCCCGATCCGCTTTGACGGTTTGTATATAACGATCACTGTCTTTGCGCACCCTGAGGACCAATCCCCGATTACGTAAATCCGTTTCCGGGGTGTCGAAATATGTACTGGATAGTTTGCGAATATGGGACGTAGTACCTTGCAGCCATGGTATCGAC
>JAJFIE010000334.1 GCA_021775275.1 Rhodospirillales bacterium
CAAATCTTAAGCGCTGGCAGTCCAGCCACAGCCTTGCACGAGTCGGATGAAGGATTGAACCGGTGGTGAATACCGGCGTCCGCTGACGGTTACCAGTTGCACAGTGCGCTGGATTTCCGGCTCGACCACGATGCGGGTGGCAATGCCCGGCAGCATGGGCATGATGGCGCAATCCATACCGGCAAGGATGATCGCCTGGCCGGTAGTCTTCAACGTAGATTTTACCTGTTGTGAGTTGCATGGGGTGATTTCTGGCGCCTTTATTAACCTGCCTGTTGCGGTTTTCATTGGCTCTGTCAGGGCGATGGTCATGAATTTGACTGCGTCCGGTGCGATCTGATTTATGGTGATCCGGTTGCCCATAATGGCGTCCAGAGAAATTCTCGCCGTACCGCCGGATACTGCCCACCGGGTATCGGGCAAGGATGGCGGATGTTGCCACTTCGCTATTGTCCAGGGCATTGGCGCGCACGATTACATTGCAGTGAACAACTGACTGAAAGGTCACTGACCATGAAACGAGTGATATCCACTATTCTCGCTGCGGGGTTTGTTTCAGCCTTAATGAGTGCCCAGGTATTGGCGGGTGACGCTGGTATGGGATTGGTCCTCTTCAAAAAATGTAAGGCCTGCCATTCCATCGACGAAGGTCGAAACAAGATCGGGCCGAGTTTGTTTGGCATCTATGGACGACAGGCCGGGGCCATACCCGGTTTTAAATACTCAAAAGCCATGAAGGTGAAAGCGCCGGAAATCGTCTGGAATGATGAAAATCTTGATGCGTGGTTGAAGAAACCCAAGAAATTCATACCCAAAACCAAGATGGGCTTCTCCGGCCTGAAGAAGCAGCGCGACCGGGATGACATCATCGCCTACCTCAAGACCCTGAAGTAGCTCAACGTCAGATATCTGTATTGAACATGGGGGATTTGTAACAATGAAACGACTATTGATAACAGCCTTAACGGCGGTTCTCGTAGGGCTCGCCACCCTGTCGCAGGCATCGGCCGCGACGGCGAAGCGGGTCAACGTTACCGGTGAGGTCATTGATACGTTGACGATTCATCGGTGAATAACGACCTGGCGATTCACCTGTCTCTCCGGTGTCATATGACAGGTTAACCTGACTTTACCCTCCGGCGCCTTCCGGTGACGCCATGTGAACCACATGCTGCGGGAAGGGAATCTCGATTCCTTTCTCGTGGAACGCCTCGTAGATGGAAAAACGCAGATCCGAGCCGACAATCACCACCCAGCCGATATCGCGCAGGAAACAGCGCAACTCGAAATCCAGCGAACTTGCGCCAAAATCCCTGAAAACCACCGCAGGCGCGGGGTCGGCAAGGATCATGGGATGCGCGCGGGCAAGTTCAAGCAGGGTATCGCGGACCAACTCGACATCACTGCCGTAGGCGACGCCGATACGAATCTCTAACCGGCCCAAGACGTTCTTGTGGGTCCAGTTGGTCACCGGGGTGGCGATCAGATCGGCGTTGGGAATGATCACACTGGCGCGCTGAAAGGTCTCCATCTCGGTGGACCGCACGTTAACTTTCTTGACTGTGCCTTCGTGGCCGCCAACGACGATCCAGTCGCCCGGCTTGATCGGGCGCTCAGCAAGCAGGATCAGGCCAGAGACAAAGTTGCTGACGATGTTTTGCAGCCCGAAGCCGAGACCGACGGAAAGCGCGCCCGCGATCAATGCCAGATTGGAGAGATCGAGGCCGAGGGTCGAAATACCCACCAGCGCGGCGATCACCACACCGATATAGCCAATGCCCGTCCTCAGCGCATCGCGCACGCCGGTGTCGCGCACCACGTTGGGCAGGAAATGACGCTCCAGCCCGCGTTGTAGCAGGCGCGTCGCCAGCATGATTGCAGCAAAAAAGGCGATGGCGAGAACCAGATCAAGCAATGAGAACGTGTAACTGCCGATCTGGATGCCCCGGAACAGGCGTGATAGCCAGGCCAGGGTTTCTTCGGTGCCAACACCCCAAAGCGGTAGCAAGACCGAGACGGCGGCGAGCATCAGAATCAGATCAAAGCCCAGATAGATCCAGAAACGCAACTGCGCCGCGCCCTCGTCGCGGATCTCCAGAAATGATCGGAACTTGTATCCTGCACCCTCACGGCTGGTCAGCAACTCGTTGCAGGCCCCACGGCCGAGCCAGCGTAGCGCCAGGAATCCGGCGATAACCAAGCCGGTGAGCATGGCGGCATCGATCAGGAAACCTGTCAGCGTGGGATAACCTGCCGCTGCCGATATGGGTATGGCCAGAAGTGCTATAGTGATAATGGTCCGCGCCCGCGCCCAGTACCGTGACGGTCGGGGTAAATCCGAACGTGACAGGTGCGGAACCGGCGACACCGTGGCGTTGATTCCCCCGGATGTCGCCCGGGATTCCGTAGCCGCCAACACGGCCGCTTTACCGCCGGTGCTCCAGACCCGGTGCCGAAGCAATGCCCAAAGCGTCGGATAGAGGGTAACCGCGAATGCAAAGAAGTAGGTGCTTTCCAGGGCGGTGGACGGCGTCGCCCAGGCAAGCGATTGCCCGACGCCACTGAAAATAACATAGATCAACAGCACGGCGCGAAGCCGCTGGACCACGCGCCTGGATGCGCCCGTGTGGAGTGGCGTGAGACGCCATGCCGCCTGATCCGGCGTGAACACTGCTTTGATCAGGCCATACCCGATAAAGAAGATCACCAAATTGCGCGAAACGGCATTGACCATGACCCGAAGCTCAAGACCGAGCAGGGCGCTATCTGTAAACAAGATGCCGACGGCGGCGACGAACAGCACGGGGATCAGCCCACGGGCTACGGCCTCGACGAAAGCAGCCAGCAAGCGGCGCGCGTAACTCGGCTCGATGATATCCGGGCGTCGGCCAAAACGGGCCAGAAGCCAACGCCCAAGCGGCCACCCAGCCGCCGCCAGGGCGAGTGAAATCAACCCATACCGGAGCGCTACGCCCGTGCGCGCCGGATCACCGGCAATTTCAGAAATCCATTGGACTGGCGCCGCCACGTATGAATGAATCATCAGTCCCGCCAGTTCAGGCAGCGCCGTGACCCACGATGAAAGCAATAGCGGAGACGCACCCTTTTTCAGCAGATACTCCTGAAATCGGAGTCGGGTTGCGCGTGTCAGGTCCGCCAACGCCTGTTCGGCACGGGCCACGATCAGGCCCACGCGCTTGACCTGACCCTCGTGTCGGGCCAGTTGTGCAGTTAACTCAGCCCGCTTCGATTGAACGGCGGGATCCTCGGCGCCACCCTCCGGGGCGGGTCCAAGGGATGCCAGCAGAGGCTTGATACGGGAGACTTCCGCCGTCGAGGTGATGCGAACTTCTGCAATCTGCTCCATGATTTCCTGCACCGAGCGGCGCAGCGTGCGGGTTGATAGTTCGCCCAGACTGCCACCCTGAGCCTGTTCTTCCACGGCTTCCAATTGCCGTTCCCACTGCTTGAAGACCCGGTCCGGCTCTGTGAGATCAGACGCAACAGCAGGCCCCGTAAAGGAAACAACAAACGCCAGCGCCAATGTGACCAGTACCAGCCTCGCATTTACTCCAAATTTGATTTCAATTTTGGCGCTGTTTCGCACCCTTGACCTCCCCGATGTCGAGCTGGTTGTCCAATGATGGACGATAGTAGCCAGATTCTCCGGTGGGGTATAGCGCGTGGTGCAGCCTAATTTTGTGCCAGACTCTCACACAGCGGCTGGGGGTTGGGGGCGCCCAGAGGCCTCAGATATGTTCCACATCCACGTCATGGGCGCGTTTGCCGTAGTGATCGAGCAGGTCCGGGCCGCAGCACGGTGAGCGGTGTTTTGGGTCTTTGCGTTTCTGGCCTGTGGTTTTTTGAGCCCTTTGTTTCCGGACTTGCGGATTGGCGGGCACGTTACTGCTGTCGTCTGAACGCCGAGCGGTCTGCATCTGAGTGAGAAGGGCAAACTGCTGATCAATCAGGCGCTGCTGCGTCTTCATCATCAGCGATGTCATCGACGCCGCAGTTTTGACGGCCATTTGCTGGAACATTAACGACGAGATCAAAAAGTCACGCATTTGGATTCCTCCCAGCGGTTTCGGCTTTTTAGTGGTTTCATCATATGCCTCGAAATCAGGTTTTGCCTTGATGCCAATCATTATAGCACAAAACAGACGACATATCTGATCACTCTTGTGGCCGTGCTATCTTTTATTCTGGAAGAATTCCTTCAAGATATTGCTCGCGTCCGTTTCTCCCAATCCGCCATAGACCTCCGGCGCATGGTGGCAGGTGGGTTGCTGATAGATACGTGGGCCGTGATCGACGCCGCCGCCCTTGGGGTCATAGGCCCCAAAGTACAACCTGCGTACCCGTGCAAAAGAGATCGCAGTGGCGCACATGGGGCAGGGTTCCAGCGTCACATAGAGATCGCATTGCTCCAGTCTGACCGCGCCGCTTATGCGCGTGGCCTCTCGGATTACCAGCATTTCGGCGTGGGCGGTGGGGTCGTTCAATTCTTCCACCCGGTTTCCCGATGTGGCCAGGATGGCGCCGCGCCTGGCATCCATGAGCACCGCGCCCACGGGCACTTCGCCTCGTGCGGCGGCGGCTCGGGCTTCGTCCATGGCCTTGCCCATGAGGCCGATCTGGATGGCATCAACATAGCTCATGCCCGTTCGTACCACGGGCCGCGTGGTGTTGCCATCTGAACCATGACACAACCCTCGCGCCCTGCTATAAACCGCCACCGCATGACAGGAGCGTCGGCATGGCGAAATCACCTTCCCAAAATAAACACCATGAACCGGAAAAAGGTGAGCGCATCGCCAAGGTAATGGCGCGGGCGGGGTTGTGTTCGCGGCGCGAGGCAGAGCGCTGGATTGCCGATGGCCGCGTCTCGGTGGATGGCAAAATACTGACCACTCCAGCTCTTACGGTAACTTCGTTAAACACCGTGGTAGTAGATGGCAAACCGCTTGCCGGTAACGAGGAAACCAAGGTATGGCGCTATCACAAGCCGGCCGGTCTGATCGTCAGCCATAACGATCCGGAAGGCCGCACGACGATTTTTGAGCGTATGCCACCAGGAATGCCGCGGGTGATTTCCATCGGCAGGCTGGATTTGAATTCCGAGGGTTTGATGCTGCTCACCAACAATGGTGAACTGGCCCGTCACATGGAAAAACCCGACACCGGCTGGATCAGGCGCTACCGGGTGCGAGTCAATGGTCGGGTGGACGGCGCGGCGCTGGCTAAATTGGAGAAAGGCGTGACCATTTCCGGTATCCGGTACGGCGCTATCAAAGCTGAGCTGGATCGTCAGCAGGGCGCCAACGCCTGGGTCACCATGGCGTTGACCGAGGGCAAAAACCGGGAAATCCGTAAGGTTATGGAACATCTGGGCTATCAGGTAACGCGTCTGATCCGCACCACCTATGGGCCATTTCAGTTGGGCAACATGGCGCGAGGTGCGGTAACAGAAGTCAGCCGCAAGATGCTGCGTGAAAGTGTGCCCAATTCATTCAAGCTGGATTAATGGTCTATGCGGATTGTCGGTGGATTATTAAAAGGCCGCGTGCTGAAAACCCTAAAAGGGCGCGATATTCGACCCACGTCAGACCGGGCGCGGGAATCCGTCTTCAATATCCTGAGCAACGGAAAACCCGCCGTGGATATGACGGGCGCGGTGGTGCTCGACGTGTTCGCCGGGACCGGTGCGCTGGGGCTGGAGGCCCTGTCGAGGGGGGCAAGGTTTGCCATGTTCATCGACAACAACGACGCGTCATTGGCGCTGGTGAAAGATAATGCGGTCGCCCTGGGCGTGATCGGACAGTGTCAGATGCTGAAACTGGATGCCGGGCGGTTGGGGCCGTCGCCGAGGATGCACGAACGACCGGCGGATGTGGTGTTCCTTGATCCGCCCTATGGGCAAGGATTGGCTGAACCAGCGTTACTATCACTGGCGCAGCATGGCTGGCTTACCCCCGGCGCCGTGCTGATCGTGGAAACGGAAAAGTCTGTGTCCATCGGACCACTGCCCGGATATGGTGTGCTGGACGTTCGAAACTATGGCGCGGCGCTCATTACTTTTTTCAGGTGGCAATCTGGAGGCGTCTAAGTATGGCCGAAACCGATCCCAAATTATCCGCCGAGTCGTTGACGATATTCGGCGCCCGATTTTTGACAGCCATGGGCTGCTCACCGAAGGTGGTAACCGAGGTCGCGGAGCATTTGGTCGAGGCTGATCTTGCGGGGGTCTATTCTCACGGTATTTTCCGTCTTACCCAGTACGCGGAAAATGCCCGTGACGGTATTTTTATTCCGATGGGTGAAGCAGTCCTGACCGAGGCGGAAGGCGGAGGCCCTCTGGTTGATGGCGGCAACGGCTTTGGCATTCCGGCATTGCGTCTGGCCACCGATACAGCCATAGAGACGGCACAGGCAAGGGGGACCGCTTGCGTGGGCGTCATGAATGTCGGTCATACGGGCCGCATTGGGGCCTTTGCTGAACGCACTGCAAACGAAGGGTGCCTCGCCATCATTCTGGGTGGCGGTTCACGAGAGCAATGGCGTCAGGTTGCACCCTACGGCGGCGCACAGGCGGTCCTGCCCACAAACCCCTATGCTTTTGGAATTCCCGGTGGCGAACACGGGCCCGTAGTGCTCGATTTCGCCACGGCTGCCGGAGCAGGCGGGAAAATCTATGCGGCCCGGTCAGCGGGGCGGGCTTTGCCGGAGGGGCTTTGTATTGATGTGAACGGCGCACCGACCACAGACCCGGAGGATTATTTCGCCGGTGGTGCGCTGTTGCCAATGGCCGGACCCAAAGGGTATGGCATGGCCGTCGTCGCCGAACTGCTTGGCGAAGCGATTTTTGGGCAAACCATGGACGGCATGAACTGGATTTGTGTATGCATCGATCTGGGCCGTTTTCGTGACGCCTCGGCTTACCGAAAAGCGGCGGAAGATTGCCTGGTTGAGCTTCGCACCTGCCCGCCCGCACCCGGTTTTGATCGGGTGGAGGTGCCCGGTGAGCGGGAGCGCCGCCTGCGTGCCGAGCGCCTGAGAACCGGAATCCCCATCCCATCGGACTCCCTTGCCGAACTGAAAGCCTCCGCCAAATTGCTCGGCGTCGATAGTTTCGAGCTTGATCGAATAATAACTTAGAGCACTTCCGGCCTTATATGAATCACTCTGATATGCCACACCGGAGGCCATGTTCTT
The DNA here is from genome assembly GCA_021775275.1 of Rhodospirillales bacterium. Taxonomy (GTDB): domain Bacteria; phylum Pseudomonadota; class Alphaproteobacteria; order Rhodospirillales; family Casp-alpha2; genus JAJFIE01. The sequence continues at coordinate 7,216 of JAJFIE010000334.1, forward strand.
TTGCCCCATGTCGTCGTCGCGCGTCTTCCCCGATGCCATGGCATCGCGTCGCGACACGCTTCTCGTCACGAAACAAAATAACATGGTCAGAGTGGTTCATATAAGGTCGGAAATGTTCTAACGCCGCCCGAACAGTTTTTCGATATCGTGCAGTTTAAGTTCCACATAGGTGGGACGACCGTGGCTGCACTGGCCACTATGGGGGGTGGCTTCCATCTCGCGTAGCAGCGCGTTCATTTCCGCCGCATTCATCTGCCGACCGGCACGCACACTGCCATGGCAAGCCATGGTGGCGCAGACGTCCCCCAAACGGTTTTGCAGGCTTAGTGTTTCATCCATTTCCGCCAGGTCATCGGCCAGATCGCGGATCAAGCCCTTGATGTCCATTTCACCCAGCAGCGCAGGCGTTTCACGCACCACGACAGTAGCATCGCCAAAGGCCTCA
>JAJFIE010000335.1 GCA_021775275.1 Rhodospirillales bacterium
GGTTTCGGCGCTGGTTGCCGCCACCGGCACTGGCCATCCCTGGCGGTTGCGACCGGACAGACCGAATCCCAACATACCTTTCAGATCGGCCACAGTGTGATCAGAATCCTTGCGGTCGCATTTCGATACAACATGAATGTCGGCGATTTCCAGCACGCCCGCCTTGATGGCCTGAATTTCGTCACCAAGGCCCGGCGCAGATACAACCAGCACGGTGAGCGCGGCGCGGGCGATATCCACCTCGTCCTGGCCGACGCCAACGGTTTCAATAAGGATCACATCGAAACCGGCGGCGTCGAGAATATCCACGGTTTCCATGCAGCCGCGCGTCAGCCCGCCCATGGAACCGCGCGTGGCCATGGAGCGGATGAAGACACCATCGTCACCGGCCAGTTCGCCCATGCGGACCCGGTCACCGAGGATGGCGCCACCGGAAAACGGGCTTGACGGGTCCACGGCGACGATGCCTACGGTGCGTCCGGCTTTGCGGAAATTCTGCGCAAGCGCCCTGACCATGGTCGACTTGCCGCTGCCCGGCACACCGGTCAGACCAATGGTGTGAGCCTTGCCCGCCCTGGCAAAAATTTCGGCGAAGAATTCACGATCAGCGTCCCTGGCGGCTTCCGCCCGCGACATGGCCCGGGCAATGGACCGTACATCACCACCGAGAACACCATCCAGCAGGGTCTGGGTTGCCTTATCCACTTTTATGACCTTCGTTTCTGCGTGACTGGCGCAGGTCCTGTCCGGCGCGTATGTAATCTTCCGCCAAATCAACGTAGCCGGGCCAGATATATTCGAGCATATCTTTGTCACGGTCGCCGATGTTACGCAGATAGCGCGCCGGCGATCCGGCCCACACCTCGCCCGCGCCGACACGTTTTCCGGGCGTCACCAACGCACCAGCGGCAACCAGAGCGCCGCTTTCAACCACGGCGCCATCCATGACCGTGGCCTGCATGCCGACCATGCATCCATCTTCCAATGTGCAGGCGTGCAATAAACACATGTGGCCGACGGTTATATTGTCGCCGATTCGGGTGCCATAGGTGCGGCTGTCCACATGAATGATGGTCCCATCCTGAATATTGGTATTGGCGCCGATGCGGATTTCGTTCATATCACCACGGACCACACAGTTGAACCAGATGCCGGATCCGGCGCCGATTTCCACATCGCCAATGATAACGGCATTGGGTGCGATAAAGGCGCCATCATGGATGGTTGGCATCTTGCCCATGTAGGGCAGGATCAGGCCGGGCCATTGATTACCGGCATTTTCTTCGGCAGACATCTTTAGAATTCTCCGTGTGTCGCTAGGGTGTCGGTTCCTTAATTGACCCCGGAAAGCCAGTAACGCAAGACCGCTGTCACGGCATGAGGTTGTTCAAGGGGGGCCAGATGGCCGCAGTCCTCAATCACCACAAGTCGTGCATTGGGTATGTGGTGTGCTATTTCTTCGTGGATTTTAACGGGGGTAAGCACGTCCTCGCGTCCGCACAATACCAGCGTCGGGCAGTCAATGGCCGCCAGATCGGCTACTCCGTCCTGTCGGTTCATGATCCCATGCTGTTGGCGAAGGTAACCATCGCGTCCGATTCCCTCGGCCATTTCCTTGATGATAGCGATCAGCTCACTGTCTTGCTGGCGGCCGGGGTGGATCAGTAGCGGCAACAGGCGTCTGGTCACGCCGGTAAACCACGATGGTGAAACCTTTTCCACCTGTTTAATCAAAGCACCCCGCCGCGCCAGTTGCTCTTCCGTGTCGGCCCGTGCCGAGGTATCGATCAGGGCCAGACGGGTGACCCGTTCCGGAGCCTGACGCATGATTTCCTGGGCGACATAACCGCCCATGGAAAGCGCCGCCATAGCGAACGTATCCGGCGCTCCGGCCAGTGTCCGCGCCGCCATTTCCGGGATACTGTCGTCCTGGCTCAGGTCAGCCACCGACATCTCCGCAAGGTCGTCCAGATGATCGATCTGGTGGTGCCACAACCGGTCGTTACACAGGAGTCCGGGGATGAAGAGTAATGGTTGTTTTTGCTGTTTCATCGGCTTAATCAAGGCGTTTCGAAAATAACATTATTATGCAAGGGAATCATTGACATGGTGGAGTGAAACCATAAACTGCCGCTCGTTACAAATCACGCTTAGAGCGATCAGGCCGCGCACGGGCGCCCCCTGAGTTTCGTGAGATTGGTTTCACCTACCATATGAGTTTTTCCGATTTAGGATTGAGTGACGAGCTGTTGCGTGCTGTCGCAGACGCTGGTTATGACACACCTACCCCCATTCAGGAAAAAGCGATCCCATATGTTTTGATGGGTCGGGACATCCTTGGTTGCGCCCAGACCGGTACCGGCAAGACGGCATCATTTACCCTGCCCATGCTGGATATCCTGTCGAGCGGTCAGGCCAAGGCGCGTATGCCGCGCTCGCTTATACTGGAACCAACCCGCGAACTGGCGGCGCAGGTTGCCGATAACTTCGAGACCTATGGCAAGTATCAGCGCCTGTCGAAAGCCCTGTTGATCGGTGGCGGGTCCATGAATGACCAGATCAAGGTCATCGACAGCGGAGTCGATGTGCTGATCGCTACGCCGGGCCGGTTGCTTGATTTGTTTGAACGCGGGCGTTTGCTGCTGAACGACGTGAAGCTTCTGGTGATTGATGAAGCCGACCGTATGCTGGATATGGGTTTTATTCCTGATGTGGAAAAAATCGTCAGCAAGCTACCCAAAATCCGCACCACGCTGATGTTTTCGGCCACCATGCCGAAGGAAATCAGGCGACTTGCCGATGCGTTTCTGATGAATCCGAAGGAAATATCCGTGGCGCCACCTGCGTCTGCTGCGGTCACCATCACACAGGGCCTGTTGATGCTGCCGGCGCGTGCGGCAGCCAAAGAAAAACGCGCCGCCTTGCGCGACCTGATCCGGCGCGACGACGCCAAAAATGGCCTGATCTTCTGTAACCGGAAACGCGACGTTACCATTGTCTGTCGGTCCATGGAGCGCCATGGCTTCGACGTGGGCCAACTTCATGGTGATATGGTGCAGTCGGCCCGTATGGAAACCCTGGAGAAATTCAAGGCTGACAAAATCCGTTATCTGGTGTGCAGCGATGTTGCGGCCCGCGGACTGGACATTCCGGCCATGAGCCATGTCTTCAACTTCGACGTGCCGACCCATGCCGAAGATTATGTCCACCGCATTGGCCGCACAGGCCGTGCCGGTCGTGAAGGCCATGCCTACACCATCGCGCTGCCAAGCGATTCCAAATACATTGGTTTTATCGAAAAACTGATCGGCAAGTCGATCCCGGCCATGAGCGTTGACGCCGGTAAACCGGTTGCAGCAGAGAAGTCTGCCGAGAACATTGCCGATGTTGAAAAGAAACCCGATGCCGAAAAGAAACCCGATCCCGTTCAACCCGCAAAGCAGGATGAACGACAGGAAAAGCCCCGCCAGGACCAGGGAAAAGATCAAAACAAGGACCGCAACAGCCACCACAAAGCGCCCGAAAAAGACAACACCCGCCGTGATCGGGGTGGCCGTAACCGGAATCGAAACCGTAATCGTGATCTTGACGATGATGCGATGCCGGATCAGGGGCAGGTCAAGGGACTGGGCGGGCATGTTCCTGCGTTTATGATGAATGCCGTCCACGTTGCCCCATCGGATGAGACGGACGATACGCCCAAGAGCGCGGAGAAGCCGAAAAAGAAAGCGGCCCCCCGTAAAAGTACGGCAAAAAAGACAGCAAAGAAAACGCCGACGCCCAAGGATACGAACAAGGAAACGCCCGAAGCCCAGCCGGGCGAATCCTGATCAAACCAATGATCGGATCCCTCCCCCGGGCAACTCCATTTTAGCAGAGAATCTTTGATCGCTCTGGATCATAGGCCGGTCCGGTAATTATGCTGGCCGCACTGCGTTTGCCGAATGATTCGATATCAAATGTGTTTTGATCCACGGCATCGACCGGCAG
>JAJFIE010000336.1 GCA_021775275.1 Rhodospirillales bacterium
ACTGCCTTCTGGCCGGTGGCCTGGCCATCGCCGAGACCAGTAAACCTGTCCCTGTTCACCGGGGAAAGTGTGCTTTCATTGCCGACACGAAATCGATACGCAGAAGATGACGATATCGCCCCCCTGCCGCCGCCAAAACAAAGCCGCGTGCACCCACGTACTGTCGTGAAAGAAGCGGACCCAGGCTATGCCGGGTTTATGACCGATGTGGCGACGGGTGAGCAAACCTTCACCTATCGGACCGATACGGGCACGACACGCCTCGACCAGCATGGGTGGATGTTCAGCTCGAAAACCGAGAACCGGTACGTTATCCACCCAGATGATCCCAATTCCGCTCGGGTCGAATTGCGCGCCACGGAAACCTACGCACGCGAAGGACAACTGGATGTGCATATCGAGGCCCGGCAGGTAATGACCAGCGACGAGACCCATTTCATCATCGACGCTGAACTTGAAGCATACCAAGATGATGAAAAGGTATTTTCCCGGGAATGGCATGAACGCATCGCCCGGGACGGCGTGTAGCGCCTCCACCAGGAAGAATGACCATGAAAACCAGAACCCGCTTTCCCCGAGATATCCGCGTTATTCACCACGCCGTCATACCTTTAAGCGATGGGGTGGCGTTATCTGCCATGATCTGGCTGCCGGTAGATGCCGAGGAAAATCCGGTTCCCGCCATCCTCGAATACCTGCCTTACCGCAAGCGCGACGGCACCAGCGAGCGGGATGCCCTGAACCATCCGTATTTTGCCGGGTATGGGTACGCCTCGGTCCGGGTGGATATGCGGGGGTCCGGCGATTCTGAAGGCATCATGTTGGGGGAATATCTGAAGCAGGAACAGGACGACGGGTTGGAAATCCTCGCCTGGATCGCCGCCCAACCATGGTGCACAGGTTCCATCGGCATGATCGGTATCTCGTGGGGTGGATTTAACGGATTACAGATCGCCGCCCGTCGCCCCCCGGAATTAAAAGCCGTGGTTTCGATCTGTTCGACCGATGACCGCTATGCCGACGATATTCATGTTATGGGTGGCAGCCTGTTGGTCGATAAAGTCGCCTGGGGCTCCACCATGTTTGCACTCAATGCCACACCACCCGACCCTGCACTGGTTGGCGACAAGTGGCGCGACATGTGGATGCAGCGTCTCGAGAGTTCCGGCTTCTGGATCGAACAATGGCATCACCATCAGCGGCGCGATGAATTCTATAAACACGGTTCCGTTTGTGAAGACTACAGCGCCATTGAGTGCCCGGTTTATATGGTTGGCGGTTGGGCAGACGGCTATAGCAACGCCGTGTTCCGTATGCTGGAAAACATGAAAACTCCGTGCAAGGGACTGGTAGGCCCCTGGGCGCACAAATACCCCAACTTCGCCAAGCCGGGCCCTCGTATAGGGTTTCTGCAGGAATGTCTGCGCTGGTGGGATCATTGGCTGAAGGGCATTGATGCCGGCATCATGGACGAACCCAGGTTGCGGGTATGGATGCAAGATACCGTAGCCCCAAGCCACGCTTATGAAGAACGCCCTGGTCGCTGGGTTGCCGAGGATAGTTGGCCAAGCCCGCGGATCGAAACCACGCGATATCCGCTGGGAACGAATAAATTGGAAAAACCGGGCAGCAAACCCCGCGAAACCATGCTCGACATTTGCTCACCGCAAACCATCGGCATGTACGCCGGTAAGTGGTGTCCTTATGGTCTGATTCCTGACCTGCCAGGGGACCAGCGCAACGAAGCTGGCGGTTCGCTGGTATTTGATTCAACGCCCCTGAAACGCCCCCTGGAATTCGTCGGCGCGCCCGTTGTCAATCTCGACATCGCCTCGGACAAACCGAGCGCTCTGGTCGCCGTAACCTTGTGTGAGGTTCTGCCTGATGGTGCGGTTACCCGTCTGACATTCGGTATTTTGAATCTCACACACCGGGACGACCATGAAAACCCGACCCCCCTGGAACCCGACAGACGTTATCAGGTGCAGGTCAAGCTCAATGACTGCGCACAACGGCTGAACAAGGGTAGCCGCCTCCGGGTTTCCATATCGTCGAGCTACTGGCCCATCGTCTGGCCATCCACCGAACCCGCCACGCTCAGTATATTATCCGGGGCAAGTTCACTGGACCTGCCGGTGCGTTCCGCACGCGCAGAAGACAAAAAACTCAGAAAATTTGAGCCGGTGGAGAATGCACCTGATCTGGACCTCATGCAGATACGGCCCTCCGTCGAGCGGTATCAGGTTACCGATGATATGAAAACCGGACGGGCAGTTCTGGAAATCCTCGGTGATGACGGCATGAAACATAACAACGAGACGGATTGGTCCTTTGGTTCCAGTTGTCATCGTCTGTTTTCCATAACGCCGGATGATCCATTATCAGCCGAAGCTACGTTGAAATGGCGCAAGGAATACGCACGGGGTGACTGGAGCATACGGATTGAAGCAGACACCCATATGACGGTGACCCGTGATCATTTCATCATCACGGCAACACTGGATGCCTTTGAAGGCGGTGCCCGGGCATTCTCCAATCAATGGAATTGCCGGATACCGCGCGATCACACCTGAAAAACAGTCTCGCCTCGAACGACGGTCTGCTCAACGGTGATGTCCTTAAGGCCCTCAGGATTCTCCAGCGGGTTTTCTGACAGGATGGCGAAGTCTGCCCGTTTCCCGGACTCAATTGACCCCCGTTCATGATCCAGAAAAACCTGCCAAGCCGCATCCAGGGTATGGGCGCGGAGCGCCTGCATGGGTGTGATGCATTGATCCTTGCCGAGTTGGACACCTGACGTAGTCGTCCGGTTGACGGCACACCACATCAGATGCAGCGGCAGGATCGGTGTCACCGTTGCATCATTATGGATTGTAAAGCGCATGCCTTTCCTCACGGCGGAACCCGCCGGGCTCAGACGGGCAGCCCGTTCGGGTCCAACAGTAATCGCGCTGTGAACATCACCCCAGTAGTGGATATGGGCGGGAAAGAAGCTGGGTGTGAGCCCCAATTCCTTCATGCGATCCAATTGGTCATCGCGAAACGTCTGGCAGTGAATGAAGGTATGACGGTGATCCTCCCTCGGGTGTGCTTCAAGCACTGCCTCCATGACGTCGAGCATGACATCCGCCGTGCCATCGCCGTTCACATGGATGTGCGTCTGAAACCCGGCGTTATGCAGGGCGCCCACATGTTTGATCATACCCTCGCGGGTTATGGCCAGTTTGCCACAGTAATTCGGATCACCATTGAGCGGTTTGTAGTAGGGCTCGCTCAGAACGGCTGTCTGCAAGGGAAAAGACCCGTCAGCGAACAGTTTACGTGGGCCCCGCATAATGCGCGTATCCGCCGGAAAGTCAAAATCCAGCTCACCATTCGTCAAACGCGGTTCCAGATGAGCCGCTGGCAGCACCATGACATCGATTTGCGGATCATCTTCATTGGCAACCTGGGAAAAAAGCCGCAACAGATTTTCCATTGCCCAGGCATTTTGCGCCAGCGTAACGCCCTTCGACAGATACTCTTTGGCAGCAGTCCTGAATCCGGCCTTGAATTTCTCCGGTGTCATTTGTGCATCCAGCTCTCCGATGGCCTTCAGCGCTCCCATACCATCCAGTTCACCATTCAGCTCTCCGGTCTCCGCATCACGCCCATAGCGGCCACCGCTGGGATCAGGTGTGCTTTTATCTATGTTACAGTACGCCAGACCGGCGGAGTTGGTTACGCATCCGTGCCCCGAGATATGATAAACTACAATGATGTGATCCGTGGAAACGCTATCCAGTTCTTCCCGGGTCGGATAGCGTTTTTCCTCAACACCATTTATTTCAAATAAATTGCCGATAACCCACTCACCGAGCGGTGTCTCGGCGGCTTTTTTCGCCAGCCGCTCAAGCAGATCAGGGATCGAGTTACACGGACCCAATGGCGGTCCGGACACATCAACCTGAAACAACGCCAACATGCCCGACTCAGGAAAATGGCCATGGGGATCAATAAATCCCGGCACCATGGCGCGACCTCCAAGATCAACAATTTCGGTGGAGGATGGCGCGGCATCGCTGAGTTCTGAATAGCCGCCAACGGACACAAACTTTCCGTCCGCGACCAGGACTGCTTCCGCAATATAATCATCGTTATTGACGGTAATAATGGGACCGCCGTGGTACAGGGTATGCGTTGACATGGCTGCTCTCGAAGCATGTGATAAGACGTTAACCAGTTTGGTTGACGTAGAGTGCCATACAACAACAGTTTTGGAAAAACATCATGCAAAAGGTCGATTTGACGTGGGATCATAATCCAGACCTCCAGACCGTCGGCAACCATAAGGCACATTGGAATTCACCGGATTTCCGTCGTTCAGGATTTCACAACCTGCACCGGAATGTCCGCTATGGCATGAGTTTGCGGTCCGATTGTGTGCTGGCATTGGAAAAACGTCTGGATCGACGGATCAGTGACATGGCTGAAGTCCGTCGGTTAACGGGATCAACTATCTTTTCGGCGATGGTTGTTCTGCGTGGTCAGCATGTATTGCATGAAGCCTATGCCGATGATTTCGGCCCGGATTACCCCCACAGCATCATGTCCATTACTAAAACTCACATGAACCTGATCATCGGCAGCCTGGTGGCGGAGGGTGTCGTCGATTTGGATCGGACGGTTGATGCCTATGTGCCGGAAATCGGCTCCGGTTATGCCAAGGCGACGATCCAACAGGTTCTAAATATGGATGTCGCCAATGACTATACAGAGGATTACAGCGATCCCTTTGCCTCCTCCTATATGCACGAGGTCGCCATGGGATGGCGGTTGCCAATCGATGGTGAAGTGGATGAAACACAGCAAGAGTTTCTGAAAAAAATTTCCAGCGATGACATTACGAATTATACTGGCAAGGCATTATACAAATCCGCAAATACCGAGGTGCTGGGAATCGTCGCAGAACGCGCCAGTGGCCGGTCGCTACGATCTTTCCTGACCGAGATCGTTGAAGCCGCAGGGCTTGAACATGGTCTGTACATCAGCACCGACCGGGACGGCACGCCGTGCCTGAATGGTGGTGGCTCATTAACGGCCCGCGATCTTGCCCGGTTCGGGTCCCTGTTTATACGGCGCGGGATCGGCGTCAATGGTCGCCGGGTTGGTAACGCTGAGTTTATTGAAGCAACTCTCAATCAGGGTGTCCCCATGGCTGCTCCCCGGGGCTGGATCAGATACAGTAACCAAACCAATACTAATGGGCGTTGGCTGGGGCACGGTGGATATGGCGGCCAATATATGCTCGCCGATTTGAGCAGCGGGGTTGTTGGTGTCTTTTTCAGTGTGCTCGAAAACCGTGACGCCCACGACCCGGATTATTCAACCGAATTTATCCGCATGTTGCAGGCCATTGGCGAGCTTCCATTTGATGACGCCTAGAACGGATCGAGAGCACCGGCAAGGCGAATGACCGATATCGGGTCGTGTAACAAGCAATCATGCTGCAACATTAAGTTCGTTTCGCCATCCCGGAAATAATTGGTCTGCGTCACCCGGGAAACTCTCGAAGGCGCGTGCAAACTCGTGATGCTCCTTGGCAAAGGATATGGGGTCTGCACTTTCCCTCCAGCACTGCTCGCCCTGACGCAGGGATCGTGCGCCAGCCGCAGCACCGTCAACGTGGCCGTACGCACCGCCACCGGCTGTCATGATCAGATTGGAGTGGCCAATATTGTCGAAAAATCCGGGCATCCGAAGCGCATTCATGCCACCGGAAATAATCGGCGTCGTCGGTTTCATGCCGTGCCATTCTTGATGGTAGAAAGGCCCGTCGGCGCTGTCGCGCTGGATCATATAGGCCATATCGATATCCTCGGCCTCGCCCTCCATCTTGCCGAAACCCATGGTGCCGGTATGGATACCGGATGCACCCTGCAACCGTGACATTTTGGATAAAACGAAGGCCGTATAACCACGCTTTGACTGCGGTGATGTGACAGCCCCGTGGCCAGCCCGATGATAATGCAGATATTGGTTGGGAAAGGTGCGCCGTGCCGTCGTAATGGCATGGGGTCCGGAAACATATCCATCGACCAGGAATGCGACGTGATCGGCATTTTCACCAAATGTTTCCAAAATGAATTCACCGCGCGCAATCGATTCACGATAATCGTCAGCGGTGATATTGGCCGAAAACAGCTTCGCTTCACCCGTATCGTCCTGGGCACGTCGCATGGCATCCGCTACGGCAATGATCGTTTCCTTCAAGGGCGCAAACGGCTGGTTGCCCTGTGGCTCATCATTCTTGATAAAATCACCGCCCAACCAAAACTGATAGGCCGCATCCGCGAAAGGTTGCGGCCGCAGCCCCAATTTTGGCTTGATGATGGTGCCAACGATAAAACCGCCATCCACTGCCGGGCGACCCAATACCTGCCAGAGATCGGAAATCGTCGTGGACGGACCATCGAACAATTTCAGGAATTCCGGGGGGATATAAAAATCGTGCATCTTTGCGTATTCGACGTCTCCCATACCCTGATTGTTGCCAATGGCCAGGGTCAGGAAGGATGAAATCATTGCGCTGCCATCAATGATATTGCGATCAAACAAATCGACCGGATAGGCAATCTTCATAATTTCGTTTTGCTCGTCAATTTCATAGACAAGAGCGTCAACGCCACGGGTGAAATCGTCGGTCGTTGAGACATCAACATTGGTTCCGGTGGAGGATTCGGCAGCAAAATGTGCCGCCGTCGCCAGATAATTTCCAAAGCCATCTTTCGGTTTCATAATGTAGGCGCACAAAACATGGCGACCTTCAGAGATCAAATCCACTTCACGCAGACTTAGATCAGCATAACGATTTGATTGATCCATTTTACTGTCTCCTTGAGTTTAGCTGCGGCGATGGCGTTAATTCATTCATTGACTTACCCCCCCTTTTACGACGCGCGGCGCTTACGATCGATCAGTTGCATGATCAACGGTGTCAGGATGAGCTGCATGGCGAGATCAAGCTTGTTGCCGGGAATGACAATTGAATTAGCCCGTGACATGAAACTGTCATGAATCATCGACACCAGGTATGGAAAATCGATGCCGTGCGGGTTCTTGAACCGGATGACAACCATGGACTCGTCAGGCGTCGGAATCCATCTGGCGACAAACGGGTTCGATGTATCCACTGTTGGAATACGTTGAAAATTGATATCGGTTTCGTTGAATTGGGGGCAAACGTACTGAATGTAATCGGGCATCCGCCTGAGAATGGTATCGGTGATTGCTTCCGTGGAATAACCCCGGTCTTCTTTATCGCGATGAATTTTCTGGATCCACTCCAGATTGATCACCGGCACCACACCAATTTTGACATCAGCATATTGCGCAATATTCAATGCTTCCGTGATGACTGCCCCATGGAGTCCTTCATAGAACAGCAAATCGACATTTTCGGGAATCTCTTTCCACTCGGTAAATGCGCCCGGAGGCACCCCGCACTCATCCGCCTCTTCCTGGTCATGCACGTAGCGGCGCGTGCGACCGGTACCGGATTCCCCGAATGTTCTGAAGGTTTTTTCAAGTTCTTCGAACAGATTGGCTGTCGGTCCAAAATGGCTGAAGTGGTTGTTACCCTTTTCAGCCTCACTGATCATCATCTGCTTCATTCCATCGCGGTCGTAGCGGTGGTAAGCGTCACCTTCAATACTGGCGGCGGTGACGTTTTCACGCCGGAATATGTGATCGAAAGTGTCTTTGACCGAAGACGTCCCCGCACCTGACGAACCGGTAACGGAAATGATTGGGTATTTTGTCGACATTATATCCCCTGTTCTCCGTTCTTGAACTCAGGCGCGAAACAGACCGCGTTGACTGAACAATGGAGCACGCTCGCGAATTGAATGCAGTTCCGAGTAGTACTGCTCGATATGCGCAACCTCGTTCAGCGATCCAAAAATCAGCGGCGTGCGTTGATGGATACTGGTGGGTTGAAGCTCGAGAACGCGCCCATGTCCCGTTATCGCACCACCACCGGCCTGTTCGATGAGCCATCCAATGGGATTGGCCTCATATATCAGACGCAAGCGACCATTCTCATAGCCACTCCGGGCATCTGCCGGATAAAGAAAAATGCCGCCACGTGACAAAATACGATGACATTCCGCGACCAGAGATGCAATCCAGCGCATATTGCAACTAGCCCCTCGCGGGCCGTCCTCACCCTCGAGGCAATCATCAATATACGCACGAATGTGCCGGTCCCAATGCCGGAAGTTGGAGACATTGATAGCAAACTCCCGGGTTTCCTCGGCGATCTGGACATTGGATGTCGTTAACCGAAATTCACCGGACTTCGGATCGAGGGTAAAAATTTGTGTGCCCTTGCCCACGGTTATGACCAGTGCTGTCTGAGGTCCATAGATTGCATAACCAGCCGCCAGTTGGCTGGCACCCGGTTGCAAAGTACCTTTTGTATCGGAACCATTGCGTCCGAGCTGTGATGGTAGAACCGAGAAGATCGTTCCTACAGATATATTGGTATCAATGTTGGATGAGCCATCAAGGGGATCAATGGCCACATAGAGTGGCGCGTCAATCTGGAACTCCAGAGGACCTTCGAGTTCCTCCGAAACAAAACAGGCGACCGGCGCATTGCGTAAACTTTTTATCACCAGCTCGTTGGCCCGCAGATCAAGCCCCTTCTGCACGTCGCCGCCCACGTTGTTACCATGGACGGCCCCAAGCGTCCTGGCGAGAGGTCCTTGTGCAACGAGGGTTGATATTTCCTGACAAGCAGTGGCGATTGACATAAGTGTTTCGGCGACAGCACGACGACCGGTATCGCCATTCACCCAATCGTGGAGATAACAACCCAGGGTCGCCAACTCAGCCATACTGTACTCCTTGACGATTCATCAGGGCAGTCGCGCTTAACACCACATAGCGAACGGCTTATTATTTTCAGTGTGCGAAGTATATGGGCAACCCCACGCCGGAGGTACACTTGTACGGGCGGTAAAGGTCAAATTTATGGATAGGGAAAGCCCCTACCCGTTCTGGTAGGGTTGACCATACAATAACTATGAAATTTGTGAGTAAACCGGAAAAAAGCTGTGAATCCACAGAAAAATGGTGCCCAGGGACAGAATTGAACTGCCGACACGCGGATTTTCAATCCGCTGCTCTACCAACTGAGCTACCTGGGCACGACCCGGCAAAAACCGGGTGACAGTCAGAATATCCGATCGGATATTCCGGTTGGTGAGAGGCGCTTATAGAGAAAATTCAGGGGACTGTCCAGCCGTGCGGAGAGGCAAATATTACTCTTCCCCGGGGAAATATTCGTCCGTTTCCGCCTGTTCGTCCGTTGGTGCACGATACGTTTCACCGAACCAGTTCCCGAGGTCAAGATTGGCGCAGCGCCGCGAACAGAACGGGCGGAATTTTTGCTCCATGGGTTTGTCGCACATGGGACACTTCCGACCCTTCAGCGGAATGACCTTGGCGTCCGTCTTATCCGAATTCTGGTCGTTCATACCCTG
>JAJFIE010000337.1 GCA_021775275.1 Rhodospirillales bacterium
CCGGACGCCTGCGGCGACATGAGGAACTTCCTCAACTAGAATGAAATCGAGAATATCTGCGGTTTCATAATCGCCCAGGCGACGTAGATCACGCACGGCACGGGGTGCGGTGTCCAGACCGCGCGCTTCCAGAACCATGGGAACGATGGCCAGGCGGGCCAGAAGATCATCGCGGGTATCCAGCGCGGCCTGCCACAGGCCATCGTGGGCGGGCAGGTCGCCGTACTGAACTCCCAACTCGCCAAGGCGCTGGTTCAGCATGTAAAAATGTTCAGCCTCATCCAATGCGACGCCGGTCCAGTCATCATAGAACGCCTTGGGCAGGTCTTCGCGGGTGAAGCGGGCAATGATATCCCAAGCCAGGTCAATGGCGTTGCATTCGATATGAGCGATGGCGTGCACGAATGCCGCCCGCCCGGCATTGCCGCCCTTGCTCCTTTTCGGTGTATCTTTGGGGTCAAGAAGAACGGGCTTGTCTGGTCGTGCCGGACGATCAGGAGGACTGGCCGCGCCAATTTCTGAAATAGCTCCTTCCCGCCAGGCGGTAACGTACACCCGCGTCAGCCGTACTTTTTTAACCGGATCAGGTTCCAGCAGAACGTGTATCGCCGCATCGCTCAGTGTATCTGGCGGTTCTCTCTTCATAACGGCGATCAAAGTTCCTTCAGGGCGCTCAATACAGCGTCACTGTGGCCGGGAACCTTGACCTTGCGCCAGATGTTCCGGACCTTGCCTTTTGCGTCGATCAGGAAGGTCGCGCGTTCAATACCCATGTATTTGCGGCCATACATGCTCTTTTCGACCCAGACGCCATATTTTTCACAAATACTGACATCTTCGTCGGAAACCAACGTGACCTTCAGGTCATACTTGTCCTTGAATTTGTCATGTTTGGCGGCAGTGTCCTTGGATACCCCAATCACCACGGCGCCGGCATTGTCGAAGTTCTTAATCTGTTCGCTAAACGCGATGGCTTCCTTGGTGCAGCCGGATGTGTCGTCCTTCGGGTAAAAATACAGGACGACCGTCTTGCCGCGCTGCCCTTTCAGACCGAAGCTGCCGCCGCCATCCGTGGGGGCGGTGAAATCAGGGGCGGTGTCACCAATATCGATCATGTTTGAATCTTCTCCCTGTGTAAAATGGATGCCGCCGGGATTCCAGCGGACTGCGCGGCGAAGTTACCGTATTCTCCACGGTGTGAACATGGCGTAGCGCATCATATCTGTGGAAAAATCGAAGGTTTCGGGATGATACTTATCCGGGTTCCTGCGACTTGGCCGTTTCATGAGTGTTCTCCGGACCCGGTGGTGTGCATTGCAATATTATTTGTTGCGTCGCACAATTTGAGGCTTAGTCTTAGCCAATTATATGGCTCGTCATATGATGGGTCTGTAGCCCGGCGTCAATCGCGAGTATCCGTCGCTGTGGGCATCCGTGTGACAGTGGAGATCGCGCATCATGTCGACCCGAAACCTGGATAAATTATTTGCCCCGCGCTCCATTGCGGTAATTGGTGCAACAAACCGTCCCGGCGCCATCGGCAATATCCTGATGCATAATATTTTGGAAGGCGGGTATGAGGGGCCGGTCATGCCGGTTAATCCGAAATACGAGGCGATTGCAGGTGTTCTGGCCTACCCGGATTTGCAGAGCCTTCCAAAAACACCGGATTTGGCGATCATTTGTACGCCGCCTGATCCAATTCCAGAGCTGATTAAGAAACTCGGAGATATCGGCACGCGTGCGGCAATTGTGCTAACTGCCGGACTCGATGATGTTGAAGTAACTCCCGGCATAAGTATTGCTCAAGCGATGTTGACTGCATCGCGACCACATCTGTTGAGAGTTCTTGGCCCAAACTGCCTTGGTGCACTGGTGCCGGGGATCGGGCTTAACGCCAGCTTTGCACATCTTCCTGCATTGAGCGGCGACATTGCGTTCGTGTCGCAGTCAGGCGCAATGTGTACAGCGGTCCTTGATTGGGCGCAGATGCAAGGTATTGGATTTTCGCATTTTATTTCACTTGGCAACATGGCCGACGTGGACTTTGGCGATGTCGTGGATTATCTGGCCAATGATCCAAAGACCCGCGCTATCCTCCTCTATATCGAGGCAGTAACGGATGGTCGCAAGTTCATGTCTGCCTGTCGTGCAGCGGCCCGTAACAAGCCTGTTCTCGTCATCAAATCGGGGGCTGTCGCCGAAGGGGCGAAAGCCGCCGCAACCCATACCGGCGCACTTGCCGGTAGCGACAGAGTTTACGATGCGGCATTTCAGCGTGCCGGATTGCTGCGCGTCCACGACATTGATGAATTGTTTGCCGCAGTGGAAACCCTGGCCCGGGCCAAAAACATAAAGGGCGAGCGCGTGGCCATTATAACCAATGGCGGCGGAATCGGCGTTATGGCGACAGACGAACTTATTCAGCAGGGCGGGATCCTTGCTACGCTCTCCGAAGCAACGATATCCATGCTCGATAAAGTGCTACCGACGACTTGGTCTCGGGGTAATCCTGTCGATATTATTGGTGATGCACCAGGAGAACGTTACGTTGACGCGATCAAGATACTCAGTGATGCGAAGGAGTGCGACGCTGTTCTGGTCATGCATGCGCCAACCGCCACCGCAGACAGCGTCGAAGTGGGGCAGGCGATTATTGATACAATAAAAGATACAAAGAGCAATCTGTTGACCTGCTGGGTCGGTGGTCAAGCCGTTGCGCCAGCGCGTGCACTGTTCCATGCCGCAGGCATTCCCACCTATCATACACCCAGACAGGCTGCGCAGGCGTTTATGCACACAGTCAATTACCGTCGCAGCCAGGAATTATTAATGGAAACTCCGCCGTCGGCGCCACACGAGTTTACCCGGGCGACGGATACCGCTCGTCTGGTGACGGAAGCACGACTTGCAAACGGTTCAGACATGATGAGTGAGCCTGAAGCCAAGGTTGTTCTTGCGGCATACGGCATACCGACCGTGGAAACCCATATTACCCGGTCTCCGGCTGAGGCCGGGGAAAAAGCGGTGGAAATGGGGTTTCCCGTCGCAATAAAGATCATATCCGAGGACATCACGCATAAATCGGATGTCGGTGGTGTTGTTCTTTATCTGGATACGGAGGAAGCCGTCATTTCCACGGCGGAACATATGATAGAGACCATCACGCACCACCTTCCCAGTGCAGATATACAGGGCTTCTCGGTACAGCACATGGCCGACCGCCCGGGCGCCTACGAGGTGTTCGTCGGGGTGACAAATGACCCGGTCTTTGGCCCGGTAATCGTCTTTGGACACGGTGGCACGGCCATTGAGGTTATTGATGATAGCGCCATCGCTTTGCCACCCCTCAACATGAAACTGGCGCGCGACCTGATCGTCAGGACCCGAATTTCAAAGCTGCTCGCCGGATATCGCAACCGGGCGGCGGTCGACATGGATCAGTTGTGCCTGACCCTGATGCAACTTTCGCAATTGATTATCGATATTCCGGAGATTGTCGAGGTTGATATAAACCCGTTACTGGCGGACGAGAACGGGGTCTTGGCCCTTGACGCCCGTATCCGGATCGCGCCTGCGGAAGTGAGAACGGGTCGGCAACTCGCCATTCGCCCGTATCCGGAATATCTCGAAGAGACGATATTTCTTAAGTCAGGCCGTGAATTACTGATCAGGCCTATTCGTCCCGAAGATGAACCGGAACACCATGCCTTTATATCAAAGCTGACGCCCGAGGACATTCGTTTCAGATTTTTCGGCCAGGTGAGCGAACTTCCACATTCTCAGATGGCGCGTCTGACCCAAATCGACTTTGACCGGGAAATGGCCTTCATCGCAGCGGGACAGACAGCCGATGGTCGGCGCGAGACCCTGGGCGTGGTTCGCACGATTACAGACCCGGACAATGAACGCTGTGAATTCGCCATTGTCATCCGTTCGGATATGAAGGGCCAGAGTCTGGGGCGGTTACTGTTGGATAAGATGATCCGTTATTGCCGTGATCGCGGCACGATGGTTATGGTTGGTCAGGTGCTCAGCGACAACAAGCTGCTCGCGACCATGTGGCCCGAGGAGTACGGCGGCCCGGGTCTGAGCGCCAACGAGAACGTGATCATCGCCGAGGAGTTCACCAAGGCCGGTTTGCCCACCGGGGGCAGCAACGACGGTTTCGGCATCGGGATGGTGGGCAACACCATCATCGAGTGGGGAACCGAAGAACAGAAGAAGCACTACCTGCCCCGCATTCTCAGCGGTGAGGACCTGTGGTGTCAGGGCTACAGCGAACCCAACGCGGGTTCGGACCTCGCCAATCTGGGCTGCAAGGCCGAACTCGACGGTGACGAGTGGGTGCTGAACGGC
>JAJFIE010000338.1 GCA_021775275.1 Rhodospirillales bacterium
CGCGCCAGCAAGGCGGATGGCGCCCATGACCGTCTGCAAGAGCAGGCCTTGCAGCAGTTCCAAACACCAAAGTAAACAATTCCGGGCCGTGGTTGTTTTCTGGCACTTCCGCCCTGTAGTCTTGAAAATGGGGACCGGAAAGGGTTGGTGGCATGACGGATCGCGGGTGTAATGCCGACGACACCGGAGATGGATCCGGCCTTGGGCATGAACATGGGCGTGGCATTGCCTTGTTGCTTTTGTCCCTGGTGTCATGGGTGTTGATGAATGCTGTGGCCAAGTCCCTGACCAGCGACTTCCATGCCCTGCAAATTCTGTTTTTCCGTAATGCCCTGACGATTCCGGCTTTGATCCCGTTTCTTATAGCGGCAGGCGGTTTCGCGGCCTTGCAGACCCGGCGGCCCTTGGGGCACGCGTTCCGCGCCGTGGTCAGTATTAGCGCCATGGGGGGGTTGATTTTTGGATTGAGCGCCCTGCCGTTGTCAGAGGTCATTTCAATCACCTATGCGGCGCCACTGTTCATGACCGCATTGAGCGTGCCTTTCTTGGGGGAGAAAGTCGGGCCCCGTCGATGGATTGCCGTGTTCATCGGGTTCGTTGGCGTGCTGATCATGGTGCGTCCCGGGACCCACATGAACCCCATGTCCCTGGTCGTGCTGGCGGGGGTTTTCTGTTTTGCCATGACGGTTATCTCGACGCGGCGGCTTTCATCAACCGAACCGTCAGCCACCATTGTTTTCTATTCCGTGCTCGCAGCGACAATCGTCACCGGTCTTTCGTTGCGTTGGGTATGGATCGACCCCGTGGCATTTGAATGGGGATTGTTTATTGCGGTGGGGTTTCTCGGAGCCCTGTCACAGATATCCCTGACCATGGCGATTCGCGCTGCGCCGGTATCCGTTCTGGCGCCGCTGGACTATCTGTCGCTGCCTATCGGCGTTGGCATTGATTTTATCCTGTGGGGTGTGCTGCCCCAGGCGACAACGTTTTATGGCGCCGGCATCATCGTCACTGTCGGTCTCTATATCATCTACCGCGATGCGGGGGGCGCGATCCGTCAGAGATTGCGCAGATGAGTGGCCGTGAGTGATCGCTCTAACCGAGGGCCTGATGTGGCGGGTCGTCAACCACGTTGTTGCGCCACCAGTGCTCATCGATGTCGTCTGAAGACAGGTTTTCATCAAACGGTCCGTCGCCATAGAAGCCAGGGGCGTGAAGATCCGACAAGAGGGACTGAACGTGTTCCATGTTCCGTGCGATGACGTCAGCCATCCTGGCCGCGCCATTGCCCACATAAACTTCATGGGCTGCCTTGAAGGCATCAAGGGCGGATACCAGATGGTCGTTGCGGTGGGTAATTTTGCCCATCAGGAACAGCGCCGAACCAAGGGTATTCTGGGTTGCCGCCCACGGGAATGGCGTTCTGTCACGGCGCCGAACTTCGAGTGCGTTCCGACATGCGCTGACGGCCTTTTGCAGGACCATCGGATCATGCAACTGGCCACCAAGAATCTGCGCTGCCTGCGCATAGTTATTCATGACGTCAGCCCATCGTCGCGGTGCATCAACGCGGGTATATACCTGTACGGCGGCATGGAAGGCGGCAATGGCCTTGGTCAGCAGGCCGGTGTCTGCTGTGGCGTCGGCCAGGTCCAGGCGATAGAGGATTTGGCCCAACCGGTTTTGCGCCGCAGCCCATTCGCGTGGCAGGATGCGTCGGGGAATTCTGTCGATGGCATCGCCCATGGCGTCTGCCGCGGCACGGAGTTGGGAAATATCGCCGGTGTGTTCGGCTTCTACGGCCAGAATACCCCCCAGATTTTTCTGCACCATGCCCCGGAGCAAACCCTGTTCTTCATCGGGCATGGTGTCGTTGGCCCGGCGGTAGGTATCGCCGGCAAGTTGCAACAGTTCGTTTTCATCCAGTCGCTGTCCGGTGGTGGCAAGGGTGTGGGCAAGGCAGACAATCAGATGGGCGCGATCCATGGTGGTAAATTCACGGGGCGGTTTTTGTGCCGTGGGAGCGCCTTCCTCCAGCGCAGTTTCCATGTTGGCGGTCAGCACCCTGGCTTTTTCCGGGCTCAGCAGTGCCGTGGCGCTCAGAACGGTGGCGTACAGAAAATCACTCCATTCATCGGGGATTTCCGCAGGAACCGGAAGCATGTCATGGCCGTTGAAAGCGCCGGGCAGGTCTTCATCGGTGGGAACCAAAGAGCTGAAATGAAGGTGGAAAACCTTGTGATCAGCAGATACATCCCCCCAGATAAGCAGATCACCACCGGACTTTTGCAGCAGGGCATGGCCATCGTTGCTACAGGCGGCGATGATGTTCTTTGGCATGGTTTTTTGTGAAAAAGGACCGTCGGCGGAAATAACTCTGACATTCAGACCGTCCCGTCGGGACAATGCATCCAATAGCTTCCGCGCGTGCTGATCTCCGTTTTCACCAATCAGCGGGACAATGCGCACTTCGATCTGTGAAGTCGCGCGGTGGCGGATACTGAATAGGCGGGAAAACCAGTTTTGTGAAATCGGGGTGGCTGGTTCATCAGAATTTGCCGCATCGCCTGTGGCAGTGGCGGCGTTGCCGGCCTGACGGAGCCGCGGAACAGCCCGGGTCAGGGCGCCGTGAGTCTGGCTGGCGGTTTTCTTGACGGTTTTCTCGAATTCCTTGCGCCCGACGATCTCAACAGACAGATCGCCGACGGCGACCGCGCTCAAGGTGCGTTGGCCACCATTCAGAATTCCCATCTCGCCAAAATACTTACCCTTCTCCAGGACCTCGATCTCGACCGGCCCATGGCTGGTATCTTTGGACAGCGCAACCTGTCCGCGCTTGATGACAAAGGCGGAATCCCCCTCTTCACCTTCGCGGAAGATAATTTCGCCGTCGATAAATGAACGTGTTTTCTTTCCCACAATATGCTCCGTAGCGCACGGAATGCTTCGGCACTCACGCGGGCATGACTGTTGTGGGAAATTTTATGAACACAGAAGTTAACAAATGGTGTCGATTTGCGATTTATTAACTATTCCACTTGGCAGCGGACCTTCAGGAAAGGGTTTCCTGGGCCCGTGCATAGAGGGCCTCACCCAATTCTTCGAAAACACTGTCCCAGCTGCCGGGCTGTGACTGGCGGAACAGACGCATGGACGGATACCACGCACATGTATCACCCTCGGCATGCCACCGCCAATCAGGAGCAAACGGAACAAGCAGCCATGTGGGCTTGCCCAGGGCTCCTGCCACATGGGCAGTAGCAGAATCCACACAGACCACCAGGTCGAGTTGATCAATGGCGGCGGACAGGTCCGCCAGATCCGTCAACCGGGACCCTACGTCGGGCATCAATACGTCACACGATTCCGCCTTCAGATCCTCTGCGCGTTCGCCCATTTGCAGGCTGAACGCAACAATTCCCGGAATGGCGAGCAACTCGACGATCCTGGATAATGGGCACGACCGGTCGGGCAATCCTGCCCCGGGCCGCCCCGGCGACCAGCAAAACCCGACCCGGACCTGCCGCCCTGCGGCGGGGGGCAGTTGAATGCTGTGTAACTCCGGCGGTGACAGATAGGGGATGCCATCGCTAACGGTGTTTTCAGTGATGCCAAGTATAAGCGGCAGGCTCATGATCGGGGCGTAAACATCAAATTTCGGCAGCGGGCTGTCCGCGATGATGACTTTGTCGACACCAGGAGCTGTGGCAATCAGCCGCGCCAGAGATCCATGACATTCAACGATGACGTTGGCATTCTTTTCCTTAACTGCCGGGATATAGCGAAGGAACTGGATGACATCCCCCATGCCACCTTCCTGTCGCAACAGGATGGTTTTGCCATTCAAATCAGAACCATCCCAAAGCGGTTGTTCGAGGTCCCTTGCAGCAGTCATTCTGGACCGCCAGTCATACTCTTCAAATCCCTTGGCGAGGTCGCCCTTCAACATCAGGCTGACACCATAATCTACATGACAGGCCGCATAATCCTTTCGCATCCCAAGCGCGCTTTCAAAACAGGCGATTGCCTTGTCATTATCGCCCGCATCCCTGAGCGTCAGGCCAAGATTATAGACGGCTTCCGGCGATTGCGGCGCATTGCGAACAGCCTTGGAAAGACTGGCGATGGCGCTGCGCAGATCATACATGTCCCGTTGGGTATTCCCCAGGTTAGACAACAACCCCGCGTCGTTGGGTTTCAACACCAGCGCGCGGCGATAACAGGCCGACGCTGCCGCCAGTTTCCCCTGTGCGCGGAGACAGACGCCGAGGTTGTTGTAAATATCGGCATTGGTGCCATCAAGCGTCAGGGCGCGGGAATAGGCGAGAACAGCCTGATCATACTCACCGCGCCGGTGGAGGTCAGTGGCGAGCGCAAATACCCGGGCCGCTTCGCGGTCGCGTATGGCAATGCGATCTGCTACCGGGCTTTCTGCGTCTGATGGTTTAACCTCGGTTTGATCCGTCAGTTTATTGGTTTCTTCGGCCACGGCGTTCCCTCTGTCTTTCTTCTTATTATGCAATGATTATGCAGGGCGAGTCCCGTTTCCTGCACACTATATGAAAATAAGCCTCGCTGAATGAGTTTGTCCGCTTCTACAGGATTTCCAGTACGCATTCCGGTGGGCGGCCAATAGCGGCTTTTGTTCCGGCGACAACTATGGGGCGCTGGATGACAGCAGGGTGTTTGCTCATGCCGTCAATCAACAATTCATCGGAAAGGGAAGCATCATCCAATCCGGCCTCGGTTGCTTCTTTCGGCCGCATCAAATCACGCGGGGAGATGCCAAGTATTGTGATGATGTGCCGAAGTTCATCTGCGGTCGGTGTGTCCGTGAGGTACTCGACGACAACCGGCTCAATGCCATTTTTCTTAAGTAAATCCAGTGTTTGGCGGGATTTTGAACAACGTGGATTGTGGTAGATTGTCACGCTCATGAATGAGGGAATCCTCTTTTTGTTTTGTTTCAGGCCGGTTGTACGCGGATGTTCGTATTCCGTATGCGGCGGCATATGGTCAACAGAATGGAATGGTAAAACTGCATGCCGAATTCATGATCGCCTGCAATCATGTTAGCGATGGCATCACGATCAAAGCAGAGCACCCGTAATTCACCGTCGGCAATGAGGGTGGCGCTTGATGGGTGCTGGTCAATAAAAGACATCTCGCCGAACACTTCACCCGGACCGAGCGGGCCTGCGAATTCCACGTTACTTTGATCATAACTCTTTTGCAGAACCCTGGCGTTGCCTTCAATAATAACTGCCAGAAAGTTATGGACTTTCTTCTGATGGATAATGACTTCACCTGAATTGAACAGTTTCTCGTCGGCAAGTTCGCCCAGGCGGGATTTCTGATCACTCGTTAAATCCGGAAACGCAAAATCCAGAGCCGCATTAATCATGGTTCGGGCTTCCCCAGAGCATCGTAAGAATACAATCGAAACTTAATGGATTTACGTCGATTTGGTCAAATCCGGAAAGCAGAGTATCAGGAAAACCGTCGGTCGGGATACAGCATTTCCGGGTCTTCAGTTTCAACGATCTGCCGCGCAATGTGATAGCTGA
>JAJFIE010000339.1 GCA_021775275.1 Rhodospirillales bacterium
CAAGGCGTTTCCGGGCGTTTTGGCCAATGACGATGTTTCTCTCCAGTTCCACGGCGGTGAAATCCATGCGTTGTTAGGTGAAAACGGAGCGGGGAAATCTACGCTGATTTCCATGTTGTCCGGCCTGTTACAACCGGACAGCGGTAAGATTTTTGTTCACGGCAATTCCGTCATCGTGCGGTCCCCGAAGGAAAGCCTCAATCACGGCATCGGCACAGTATTTCAACATGTGCTGCTGGTTCCTACCCTTACAGTCATCGAAAATCTGATGCTCGGCGGCGGATGGATGCAACGTTTTGATCGTTCGGCCAGTTTGAAGCGATTTGGCGAGTTGTCTGAAACTCTCGCCGTCCAAATCGATCCCGATGCTCGAGTGAGTGAACTGGCTCTGGGCCAGCAACAACAGGTGGAAATAATGCGTGCCCTGTGGCGCGACGAGGGCGTGCTCATTCTTGACGAACCGACGTCCATGTTGACACCGCAGGGGGTCCACGAGTTATCCCAGGTAATGAAACGGCTGCGGGACAATGGCGTCGCGCTGATTTTTGTGACCCATAAACTCAAAGAAGCCTATGACCTGTGTGACCGGATTTCAGTGCTCCGGCTTGGGCGCGTGGTCGGGAACATCTCGCCCGACCGCTTACGTAACATGAGTGAGCAGGAAGCTATCGACGAAGTGATCTCCACGATGTTTGATCGTGAGGAAGATCATGATCGCGATGCAGAGGTGTTGCTCGGTGATGCATCCCACCATCGGCAACGGCGCACGGACCTGGACTCTGCACCGCCTGTTTTCTCAATATCCCATGTGACAACGACCGGCAGCGTTGGAGAGTGTTGTCTTCACGATATCAATTTGGAAGTACGCGCTGGCGAGATATTCGGTGTCGCCGGAATTGATGGAAACGGGCAGAAACACCTGGCGGAAGCGCTGGCCGGTCAACGGCCTGTTCACCACGGGGCGATCCATCACAAGGGCATCGATATTACCGGAACGAAAGTCCCTGAACGGCGGGGCTTAGGGATCAATTACCTGACCGACGAACGTCTCGGTGAAGGTACCGCATCGGCCCATTCCGTGGCGACGAATCTGGTTTTGAAGTCTATTGGCGATGCACCCCACTGGCGTTGGGGGATCACCCAATGGGGCAGTATCTATAATGACGCACGGGAGAAAATCCAGACACACGACATTCGAACGCCATCCGAACACACACCCATCGGACGCTTATCCGGCGGTAATATTCAAAAGGCTTTGCTTGCCCGTGAAATATCAGAAGGCATTAGCGTCGCGATTTTTAACAAGCCAACATATGGTCTGGATTTACAAAATATTCGCCTCGCCCGCGACCGCATCAGCGAGGGTGCAGCACAAGGCGTTGCAACGATTCTCATTTCTACCGAATTGGATGAATTAACCGAGCTATGTGACCGGATCGGGGTGATGTATCAGGGGAATCTGGTCGGGGTCGTCGATAACAACGACGGCGCCGAGAAGGAAATCGGCCTACTGATGACAGGAGTTGCCGCTGCATGACGCAGGAAACTGAATCCCGGCTGTCATCCACCGAAACCGGCAACAGCACCATGAACGAGCATGGAATGGCGGCGGCGCGTATCATGCTGCCGATTCTGCTTGCTCTGATCGTTGGCGGTCTGATCCTTATTGCCCTCGGGAAAAACCCCCTTGAGTATTACTGGTATGTGGTAAAGCGGGGATTATTGAGTCCGACCGGGCTGCAAGCGACGATTGTTCGTATGGCCCCATTATTGCTGGTTGCCGCAGGATTGATCGTTGCGTTTCGCGCCGGAATCTGGAATCTGGGGATTGATGGTCAGTTTCTCCTTGCCGCCGCCATTGTCGCCGCCCTTTCGCCGGTTCTCAGCCACATCATGCCGATCTGGTTGGTGTTTGTTGTCTGTTTCTCCGTAGCGGCGGCGGTCGGTGCAGCTTGGTCGCTAATTCCGGCCTTTTTGAAGGCCACCTATGGGATCAACGAAATCATCACCACCCTGATGATGACCTTTCTGGGGATCAATTTCGCTAATGTTCTCATTAAAATCCCGTTCAATGATCCGAATACCACCGTACCGCAAACCGCCACCCTCGCGGTTGAAGACCGATTGCCAAGGCTGTTTGATACCCCGGTACATATCGGTGTGATCTTCGCGCTGGTTGCGGTGATCGGTGTTCACCTGATCATGACGCGGACGTCGCTGGGGTTAAAATTACAGATTGTCGGCGCGAACCCCAAGGCGGCTGTTCATGCCGGGCTGAAGGTTCGGGCACTGACTTACGCTGCTTTCTGTATCAGCGCCGCCCTGTCTGGTCTGGGCGGCGCCGTGGAAATTCTTGGCGTGTGGGGAACCATGCGGGCGGACTGGAACCCGGCTTACGGGTTGCTGGTGGTGCCTTTGGTGTTTCTCGCCAGATTCAACGGCATTGGCACCATCGCCTTCGTGCTGTTTTTTGCCATCCTGATGATCGGTGGCGAAAGTGCGTCTCGCAGGTTGGGGGTGCCGCACTCCTACATTCTGGTTCTCGTCGCCCTGCTCCTCATTTTCATGGCGCTGGTCGAATATCTCGATCATCGCTGGCGGCAGAAGAGGATGACGTGACGCCATGACCGATTTGTTCACCCTCGCCTTTATCACCTCCCTACTACTCGGCGCTGTTGCAGCCGGGGTTCCGTTGTTACTCGCGGGTATCGGCGAACAGATTTCCGAAAAAGCCGGTGTGTTGAATATCGGCATTGAGGGCATGATGCTGGTGGGCGCATATACGGGCTTCTGCGCGGCATTTTATCTCGATTCATTCTGGTACGGTTTCCTGTTCGGCGGCCTCGGCGGTATGGCCGTTGCGGTTCTAATGGCCTTGTTCTGCGTCTGGCTGAACATGAACCAGATTGTCATCGGCATTTCCCTGACGGTGGGGGCGGAAGGATTGACCGCCCTGCTCCATCATTTCCAGTTCAGCCGCACCTATCCGCGTCTGTCGGTGGCCGATAAACACCCCATACCCGGGTTGAGCGAACTCCCCGTCGCCGGTCCGGTATTGTTCGACCAGCACGCTGTCGTTTATCTCAGCATCTTCCTCATGGTGTTCCTGATCTGGGCCTACAAACGCACCTACATCGGCCTCAATCTACAGGCAGCGGGGGACAAGCCTGCCGCGCTTGATGTTGCCGGTG
>JAJFIE010000340.1 GCA_021775275.1 Rhodospirillales bacterium
AGTGGTGGGAAGTTGTGCAATCACACGATAGTGTTACCAGGACCCGTTTTCCAAAAAAAGAAAAACACCCATAACGGATTAATCGTCAATGCCGCGCTATCTGATTAACCGCTTTGCTCAGATGTTCATGGTCCTTGGCGTCATGTCCTTCATCATCTACGGCCTCATCGGGCTTATGCCCGGCGACCCGGTTGACCTGATGATCAGCGCCGACCCTAATTTGACAACAGAAGACGCAGATCGCCTGTATCGTCTCTATGGTCTGGATCAACCCATAACCAGCCGCTACGTGAACTGGCTGCAAGCAGTCATGAGCGGTGACCTCGGGTTCTCGCGTCTCCATGGGAAACCTGTGCTCGATGCCATGGCGCCCGCATTATTGAACACCGCCAAATTGCTCGGATTGAGTTTTTTATTATCCATCGTCATTGGATTGTTCGCCGGAGTATGGGCGTCGTCCCGACCCTATTCGGGAACGGACTATGCCATCAATCTGGCGGCATTTGCCGGCATCTCCATCCCTTCATTCTGGCTCGCCCTGTTATTGATCATCTTCTTCTCGGTTATCCTTGGCGTCCTCCCGGCGGGCGGGATCGGTGATATCCACTCGGGGGGCGGATGGTGGGGTTCTGCCAAGTACCTTGTCCTGCCGGTGACCAGCCTCACCATTGCCAGTGTTGGCAGTCATACCCGCTATATGCGGGCCGCCATGATTGAAGTCCTGCGGCAGGACTATATCAGAACGGCCCGCGCCAAGGGCTTGTCCCGGTCGCAAACTCTTTTTCGGCACGCACTGCGAAACGCCATGATCCCGGTTGTCACCATCGTCGCGCTGGACTTCGGGTTTCTGTTTTCCGGTGCGTTGATTACGGAAACCGTGTTCGCCTATCCCGGGATGGGAAAGCTCATCTTTGATTCTATCATGGGTAACGACTTCAACCTCGCATTGGCCACATTGCTCTTTGCCACCGCACTCACCTTGATCGGCAATCTCGCCGCCGACGTAGCCTATGCCGCCCTGGATCCCCGCATCAGGCTGCGGGGCGAGCGCTCATGAACACGCAGCCTGCTTCCATCACCCACCGGGGCACACCTTTTTCGGTTTTGGTGCGGCGTAGGTTTTTCGCCCACAGGATGGCCGCAATCAGCCTCTGTGTACTTGGCTGCCTGACGGCTCTCGCCAGTCTGGCCTCACCCGTGGAGATGTTGCTCGGAACAGACACAGCCACAGTTGATCTTTTTAACCGGTTCGCCGTGCCGTCTGCTGAACACCCCCTCGGCACTGACGAGTTGGGCCGGGATATCCTTGTCCGGTTGCTGCAAGGGGGACAGGTATCCCTCTTTGTTGGCCTGATATCCGCCCTGATTGCCGCAACCATTGGCACCATTATCGGCATAATTGCAGGGTACTTCGGTGGCTGGCCGGATCATTTACTGATGCGGATCACCGATGGTGTCATCGCATTGCCCCTGTTGCCGTTATTGATTGTGCTGGCAGCCCTCGATTTATCAAAATTGGGGTTGCCACCCGAACTCGTCCATAGCGAAAACATCAGCCTCTACCGGATTATTGTCATCGTCGCCCTCGCTGGTTGGACAACATCCGCCCGACTGGTCCGGGCCAACACCCTGGCGCTCCGAGAACGACCATTTATTCTCGCTGCACGGGCTCAGGGTGCAAGTGCTTTCAGGATCATGACTGTTCATATCCTGCCGAATTTGGCATCTCCGATTATTGTCGCCACGACACTTTCCATTGGGAACATCATTCTTCTGGAATCCGTGCTGAGTTTTTTAGGATTGGGAATCCAACCCCCGGTGCCAAGTTGGGGAAATCTACTCACCAACGCACAGGAATTAATCTGGCAGGCCCCCATGTTGGCGTTCTATCCCGGAGTTTTGATATTTATGACCGTCATCGCCTTTAATTTTATTGGCGATGGTCTGCAAGATGCTTTGGACCCCCGGGCAAATACCACATCAACGGCATAAACTATTGCTGGTACGGCCTTGATCAAGATCATTTCCTTTCATTTATTCACCGTATATGGTGCGGGCATCGATCACAAATTTCAGGCCTACCAGGGCAATCAATCGTTCCAGGAGAGAGTCAATGGCTCAAGTTGGTAATTCGGCAGCAAGTCGAGATATCGCATATCATGTTCACGGGTATACCAACCTGAAGAAACATGAAGAAAATGGACCCTTCATCATCACGCGCGCCGAAGGTGTACGGATTTATGATGATGCCGGTAACGGCTACATTGAAGGCCTTGCTGGCCTGTGGTGCACCGGTCTGGGTTATGGTCAGGAACGCCTGGTCGAGGCCGCTGCAAATGCCATGCGCAATCTTCCCTATTGCCATAGTTTTGCCCATATGGCCCCGGAAGTGGTGATTGATCTTTGTGAAAAGATGATCAGCATTGCCCCCGAAGGCATTACCAAGGTGTTGTTCGCCAACTCCGGCTCTGAGGCTACGGACCTTGCCGTCAAGCTGATCTGGTATTACCACAATGCGATTGGTAAACCAGAAAAAAAGAAAATCATTGCGCGGCTTAAAGGATACCACGGCGTAACCGTCGCCGCAGCCAGCATGACTGGCTTGCCGCACCTGCATAACGATTTTGATCTACCCATTGACCGCATCCTGCATACCGATTGCCCGCACTATTACCGTTTTGGTGAAGATGGTGAGTCAGAAGAAGACTTTGCCACCCGGTGCGCCGACAATCTGGAAAAACTGATCCTCGACGAAGGCCCCGACACGGTAGCTGCTTTTATTGCCGAGCCGATCATGGGTGCCGGTGGCGTTCTGGTTCCACCAGCAACATACTTCGAGAAAGTCCAGGCGGTGCTCAAGAAATACGACATCCTGCTGGTTGCCGATGAAGTCATCAACGGTCTTGGCCGCACCGGTAATATGTGGGGCAGCCAGACTTTTGGTCTGAAACCGGACATGATGTCGACAGCCAAGCAACTGTCGTCAGCTTACATCCCGATTTCTGCTCTGATGATCTCAGACAAGATTTATCAGGGACTGGTCAAAGAAAGTGAGAAGCTAGGTTTATTTGGTCACGGCGGCACCTATGCCGGCCACCCGGTCAGCGCGGCCGTCGCACTGGAAACACTGAAAATCTACGAAGACGAAGATATTCTTGGGCATGTAGGCAGAATTTCACCACGCTTTCAGGATGGGCTACGTGCTTTTGCAGATCATGAACTGGTCGGAGAAGTCCGTGGCGTTGGCCTGATCGGCGCCGTCGAGCTGGTTGCCGACAAGGCAAGCAAGCAATCATTCGATCCAAAAGCTGCTGTCGGCGCCTATTGCGTGGGACGCGCCCGTGCGCACGGGCTAATTCTGCGCCCGATTGGTGATTCTGTGGCTTTCTGCCCACCGCTCGTTATTACCGAAGATGATATCGACGAACTTCTTGCCGCATTCGGCAAGGCCCTCGATGAAACCGCATCATGGGTAAAAAACGAAGGTCTTGCGGCCTGACCGGTCCGTGAATGCAGGAGTATCAGACCGTGGATTATGAAGATTTTTTCACCAGCAAAATCGAAGACCTGATGGACGAAGGGCGCTACCGCGTCTTCGCCGATCTGGAACGCAAGGCTGGCGATTTTCCACGCGCGGCCAATTACCGTGAAGGGGTTATTCGCGATGTCACGGTGTGGTGCTCCAACGATTATCTGGGCATGGGACAGAACCCCCAGGTAATGGCAGCCATGCACGAGGCTATCGATAAATGCGGCGCCGGTGCTGGCGGTACCCGTAACATCAGCGGCACCAACCATTTCCATGTCCTGCTGGAGCACGAACTGGCCTCGCTGCACGGTAAGGAAGCGGCGCTTATTTTTGGCTCCGGGTGGAATGCCAATATGACCACCCTGAGTACCCTGGGCGCCATGATCCCCGATTGTGTCATCCTGTCAGATGCACTCAATCATAATTCCATGATTGAAGGCATTCGCCATTGCAAGGCGGACCGTAGAATTTTCCGGCATAATGATTTGGGGCATCTGGAAGAACTGCTCCAGCAGTTAGAACCTGAGCGGCCTAAACTTGTCGCCTTTGAATCGCTTTATTCCATGGACGGAGACATCGCCCCGATCAAGGAAATCTGCGATCTTTCTGACAAATACGGCGCCATGACCTTTATAGATGAAGTCCATGCAGTGGGACTTTACGGTGATCACGGTGGCGGTGTGGCTGAGCGTGAAGGACTGATGGACCGTCTGACCGTTATCCAGGGCACCCTGGCAAAAGGCTTTGGTGTG
>JAJFIE010000035.1 GCA_021775275.1 Rhodospirillales bacterium
GTTTCGGCGATGATCTGGTCGACCATCATACCTATGTGATCGTCGGCGATGGATGCCTGATGGAGGGGATCAGCCATGAAGCCGTTTCCTTTGCCGGCAATCTTGGGCTATCCAAATTAATCGTTCTGTTTGATGACAACGCTATCAGCATTGATGGCCCAACCAATCTGTCTGTGCGCGATGACCAGTTAAAGCGCTTTGAAGCTTCGGGTTGGAATGTGCAATCAGTGGACGGTCACGATCATGACGCGGTTTCCATGGCGATTGCAGTTGCAAAAACCAGTGACAAACCATCATTGATTGCGTGTCGGACTGTGATTGGGTTTGGCGCGCCGAATAAACAGGGCACCTCGGCGACCCACGGTGCGCCTCTGGGTGACGATGAATTGATTGCGGCGCGGAAACGGCTTGACTGGCCGCATGAAGCGTTTCATGTCCCGGAACGCGTTCTGGATGCATGGCGGTCGATTGGCGCACGGGGGCAGGAGGTCAGAAATAACTGGCAAGGCCGGTTGGCGACCGCCAATGAGGATGTTCGAAATTCCTTTGAACGCACATCGCGAGGCGATCTGCCGGTTGATTGGGAAGCTGCGGTCATTGCGCATAAAAAACGGGTGTCTGATGAAGCGCCTTCCTGGGCAACGCGTAAGGCCTCAGGGGAAACTCTCGCGGCAATTTCCCAAATCATTCCCGAGATGATTGGCGGATCGGCGGATTTGACCGGATCGGTGAACACCAAGGCGCCGGGAATGGAGCCGTTAAACGCCGGTGACTTCTCCGGGCGTTATATTCATTACGGCGTCCGCGAACACGGCATGGCTGCTTTCATGAACGGGATGGCGTTGCATGGCGGGATGATCCCTTATGGCGGGACCTTCCTCGTTTTTGCCGATTATATGAAAGGCGCCATGCGTCTGTCCGCCCTGATGGGGCAACGGGTTGTGTATGTATTGACCCATGATTCCATCGGTCTGGGTGAGGATGGCCCGACGCATCAGGCGGTTGAAACGTTGGCGTCCCTGCGATCATTACCGAATTTCAACGTATTCCGCCCCTGCGATGGCGTTGAAACGGCGGAATGCTGGGCGCTGGCGTTATCATCAAACGATACGCCATCAGGGATGGTGTTGACTCGGCAGGGTGTGCCGACGTTCCGAACCGAACATACAGATGAAAATCTGTGCGCCCGGGGCGCCTATGTTCTGGCCGAAGCGGATGGCGGAGCAGACGCCCGTCAGGCGACATTGCTCGCTACCGGCTCGGAGGTCTCTATTGCCATGGCGGCACGTGACAACCTGCAAGCCGACGGTATCGCCGTCGCAGTAGTGTCCATGCCCAGCTGGGAGATTTTCGACGCACAGGATAAAACCTACCGTGCAGCGGTGCTGGGAAACTCTAAACGGGTGGCTGTTGAAGCGGCAGTACGTTTCGGATGGGACCAGTATTTGCGGGATAGTGACACCTTCATTGGTATGTCCGGATTTGGCGCATCGGCGCCAGCCGGACAATTGTACGAGCATTTCGGCATTACTGCAGACGCTGTTGTCGCTGCGGTAAAGGTGGCGACATAACACCCGGAAACATCCGGACTGAATGATTATTCCAGGAGAGCGGTAAAATGGCTGTGGTTTCCCTTCGGCAATTGTTGGATCATGCGGCGGAAAATGATTACGGCATGCCTGCCTTCAACATCAACAATATGGAGCAGATGCTGGCGATCATGGCGGCGGCGGCAAAGACGGATAGCCCGGTAATTATGCAGGCCAGCCGGGGTGCCAGGAAATACGCGAACGACATTGTTCTACGCCATCTGATTCTGGCGGCGACCGAAATGTATCCGGATATTCCTGTGTGCATGCATCAGGATCATGGAAACAATGCAGCTACGTGTATGTCGGCCATCGCCAACGGTTTCTCCTCGGTCATGATGGATGGCTCACTGGAAGCCGATGGAAAATCGCCAGCATCTTATGAATACAACGTTGATGTTACCGCCAAAGTTACGGAAACGGCGCACCTCGTTGGAGTATCGGTCGAAGGAGAACTTGGCTGTCTTGGGTCATTGGAAACTGGAGAGGGTGACAAGGAAGACGGACATGGTTTCGAAGGGGCCTTGGACAAGGACATGCTTGTCACTGATCCCGATGAAGCATCGGATTTCGTCAAGAAGACAAAGGTTGATGCCCTGGCCGTCGCCATTGGGACATCGCATGGGGCCTATAAATTCACCCGCAAGCCAACCGGTGATATTCTCGCCATGGACGTGATCAAGGCGATCCACGAACGGCTGCCCAATACGCATCTGGTAATGCATGGATCGTCGTCCGTGCCACAGGAGCTTCAGGATATTATCAACGAGTACGGTGGCGAAATGCCGCAGACCTATGGTGTTCCTGTCGAGGAAATCGAGACCGGAATCAAAAACGGTGTGCGCAAGATCAACATTGATACCGATAATCGTTTGGCTATTACCGGGCAAATAAGAAAAGTGTTATGGGAAAACAAAGCGGAGTTCGATCCAAGGTCTTACCTCAAGCCTGCCATTGCCGCCATGGAAGCTGTCTGTATTGATCGGTTCGAGCGGTTCGGCTGCGTCGGCAAAGCGTCTAAAATAAAGGTTGTGCCGTTGAGCGAAATGGCGGTGCGGTATGCTGACGGCGCACTGGACCCAATGGTTAAATAATCCATACCGGCAAAAGGGAACGGTTACGATGTCCAGATCAGTAAAGATTGCACCATCGATCCTTTCTGCGGATTTCTCCCGGCTTGGTGAAGAAATCACCGCCATCGAAGCGGCGGGGTGTGACTATATTCACGTCGATGTCATGGACGGACATTTTGTTCCCAATCTTACATTGGGCGCGCCCGTCATATCTTCCTTGCGTAAAATTACAAAACTGCCGTTCGATGTGCATCTGATGATTGATCCGGCGCAACCATATCTGGAATCCTTCGCCAATGCCGGCGCGGATATTATCACCGTTCATGTGGAAGCGGATGTACATCTTGATCGTTCTCTGCAACTGATCCGATCTCTGGGTAAAAAAGCCGGGGTGTCATTAAATCCGTCGACTCCGGCGCACACCATCGAGTGCGTGCTCGACAAGGTCGATTTGATATTGGTGATGTCGGTCAATCCGGGATTTGGCGGACAGTTTTTTATCGAGAACCAGTTGGACAAGATACGCACTCTACGCGAAATGATCGGCAGTCGTCCGATCGAGCTGGAAGTGGATGGCGGGGTCAAGGTGGACAATGCGGCACGGATCGTCGAAGCGGGTGCGGATGTCCTGGTCGCTGGAAGTGCTGTTTTTTCAGGCGGCGATTATGCTGGCAACATCAGCGCCATTCGAGATCAGCTATCGCGGCATAGCTAGGTAATAGCGTCAATCTCTTCATCGGACAGGCCACCCGGCACGATGGTGATCGGCAACGAAAACCCGCCTGCGACCTTGTTCACGATATGTGAAACAATAGGCCCCGGTCCTTCCCCTGCGGTCGAGGCGCCCAGCACGAGAACCGACAAAGACGGTTCTTCTTCTATGAGTTGGCTCAGTACTTCCTGCGGCTGGCCTTCACGGATATAGATGATGGGAATCTTTCCGGTACGTTTTTGCACGACATCAGCGACGACCTGACACATTTCTTCTGCTTCATCCCGGCTTTCCTGTTTCATCAGGTCACCAACACCAAGCCAGTGCTGAAACTCTGCTGGTTGAATGATGTAGAGCAGGGCTATCCGCCCTCCTGTATGCATTGCGCGCCGGCAAACGAACCGAAGGGTAGGGGAGAATTCCTCGCTACTATCGACCAGGCAGAGGAATGTTCGCTCATCACTCTTATCTCCAGTCGTTTGTTCTCGGTTATTGTTGTCTTCAGCCATTTCTATCTCTTTCGGAATGCCGCATTGGCCAACCATCCTGCCATCGCTGCAATAAGAACTGCAAGAACGCCGTATGCCAGTGAGTGACGATTTGCAAAA
>JAJFIE010000341.1 GCA_021775275.1 Rhodospirillales bacterium
AAAATGCAGTCGATGAATTTATGGCCGGGCAGGATGGGGAATTTCACTTCCAGGACGATGCCGGAATTCTGCTTGAACAGGAACGGTTACTGAGCCTCCTTAATCCATCCAGGCCGGTTATCTTTCGCTCCAACCATGCATCGAACTGCCTGCCACTGGCGGGTAATCTGCCCAAGGACAGGGACAAGCTGCTGGCGATCATTGCAGCAGCCCGGTCCCAGACACATCTGCTTCGCTCGCCGCAAATGCGTGGACTATGAGATTGCTGGAATCGGGGATATTCAGTTGCACCGTGATCCGGGCCGATGAAGAGACGGGCCTGTCACACGCCGGTGACGATATTAGCAATGGCCCGCTGACATTTCTGCAAGGTAAGGAAACAGGATAGTGCGCTCCCGAACATCGGCAGATTATGCAGTTGTCGCCGCCTCAGGCTGGCGGCGTTCGCGCAATGCCTGACAGATGATTTGCATGGATGACCAGGAAAATAATCCGGCCATGAGCACTGCGACGACCAGGTCTGGCCAGGCGGTGCCGGTCAGCCAGACGCCGCCCGCAGCAAGCATAACGGCGACATTGCCGATGGCGTCGTTACGGCTGCACAGCCACACGGACCGCACGTTGGCGTCACCGTCTTTGTATCGTCTCAGGATCATCACGCTTCCAAGATTGGCGGCCAGTGCGAGAAACCCGATGCCCCCCATGATCTCGGCTTTTGGGGTGCCGAGGACAAGAACCTGATAAATCGCCGTGCCGAGCACCCAGGCGCCCATGACCCCGAGGCTGATGCCCTTGAGCAGGGCTGCTGTCGTTCGCGCCCGAAGCGACATGCCGATGACGTAAAGACTCAATGCATACGTGGTGGTGTCTCCCAGGAAGTCGAGGGCATCGGCCTGTAGCGCCTTCGAGCCCGCCAGTGCGCCGCCAAAAACTTCAACAACGAACATAACGCCGTTGATCAGGATAACGAGCCAGAGGGCGCGCCTGAAATCCGGCGAAACCCCGTCAAATTTCGGTTCACCATCGCAACAACCAACGCTCATATGACACATCTCCTCTTGCGGATTATCACTCTACGTGACAGCCTAATTGCTATAGTCGCTGTAGGTTCAAGAGGAAAATTCAATGGGTAGACCGTTAACCATCGGTCGGGTCGCCGCGGCGACGGGATGCAAGGTCCAAACGATCCGGTATTATGAACAGATCGGGGTGCTGCCGTCGCCGGATCGCTCGGAGGGAAATCAACGAATTTATGAGCAGACCCATATCAACCGGTTGATTTTTATCCGCCATGCCCGTGAACTGGGATTTCCCCTGAAGGCTATTCGGGATTTGTTGAGCCTTGCCGATGACCCCGGTCAATCCTGCGAAACAGCCGATGCCATTGCCCGTAATCAGTTAGCGCAGGTCGAGCAGCGCATAAGCCGTCTGCAATCACTTAAAATCGAATTGGAGAGAATGGTCGAGCAATGCAGGGGCGGTCAAATCTCTGACTGTCGCGTGATCGAGGTTCTTGGCGATCACACGCTGTGCATTTCCGATCGTCACGATGTGAGTCATTGAGAAAATGGTGGGCACTGTAGGATTCGAACCTACGACCGTTCGATTAAAAGTCGAATGCTCTACCAACTGAGCTAAGTGCCCACATAGGTGGTGTGGATGCGTCGCAGCTTTTTAAATGATTCAGATTGGAAGTCAAACCCATAGGTTTGCCAATGGTTCGCCAGGGGTTGATCAGGGGTTGATCAGAGGTTGGTCAGTCTTCCTCTGCGAAACGGCGCGCCAGATGTGCGACCACCTGTGGCGAGACGAAATGTTCAATATTGCCACCCAGACGCCCGATTTCCTTCACAAAGCGGGATGAAATAAACTGACAGCGATCAGAGGCCATGAGGAAGACCGTCTCAATTTCCGGGCGCATCCGTGCATTCATGGCGGCCATCTGGAATTCGTATTCGAAGTCGGAAACCGCGCGCAGTCCCCGCACGATGACGGAAGCGCCCATGTCCTGAACAAAATCCACCAGTAACTTGTCAAAATTCACGACCTCGATTTCCGCATGCCCGTTGCCATGGAGTTCGGATATCTCGCTTTCCACCATTTCAACCCGTTCGGTCATCGTGAACAGCGGGCCTTTGACGTTATTTCCGGCGACGGCAATGATCAGGCGATCAACAACGCGCTGGGCGCGGCTGATAATGTCCAGATGTCCGTTGGTGACGGGATCAAAGGTTCCGGGATATACGCCAATGCGGTGACTCATGCTCCACCCTCTTCTTCGACTGGCTCCGTTGGCTGTTCGTCCGGCTGATCATCTGCCGGTTCTGAGCCTTCATGAACGATCTCACCGGCATCTTCCCCGCCAATATCTTCTTCATCGTCTTCAATCGTGTCGCGCATACGCGATACCGAAACGACGTTTTCACCTTCGGCGGTCTTGAAAATGGTCACGCCCCGCGTGCTGCGGCCAACGACGCTGATATCACTGACCGGACACCGGATAAGCTGGCCGCCGTCCGACACCATGACAAGCTGATCGGTATCGATAACCGGGAACGCTGCGACCACAGTGACCGAGGATTTGCCCCGGCTGGTATCGATAGCGGTGATGCCCTGCCCGCCGCGACCGGCAATCCGGTATTCGTAGGCCGAGGTCCGTTTGCCGAAACCGTCCTGTGTGATGGTCAGAACAAATTCCTCGCCCGCCGCCATTTCCGCGAACTGCGGCTCTTCCAGTCGCGCCGCGCTGGCTTCGTCTTCGATCTTGCCATCAGCACGGTCCGTATAATCGCTGCCCGAGAGCCGCCGTCGTGCACTGACGGCCCGCAGGTAGTCATCCCGGTCAGCAACCTCGACTTTCACATGCTGCAATACGGACATGGAGATAACCCTGTCATCGTCAACAACAAGCTTGATGCCGCGCACGCCGGTGGAGTTGCGACCCACGAACACGCGGACATCCTGAACCGAGAAGCGGATGCACTTGCCTGACGA
This sequence comes from Rhodospirillales bacterium, assembly GCA_021775275.1. Lineage (GTDB taxonomy): Bacteria > Pseudomonadota > Alphaproteobacteria > Rhodospirillales > Casp-alpha2 > JAJFIE01. Next base: position 2,995 of record JAJFIE010000341.1, read on the forward strand.
CGTGGACAGCATGATATCTTCCTCGTCGGCGCAGGTCCGCACCCGCACCAGCTGATCGCCCACATTCAGCTTCATGGCGATCTTGCCGTTGGCCATGACGTTGGTGAAGTCGCTTAAGGCATTGCGGCGTACATTGCCCGAGGCAGTGGCGAACATGACAAACAGGTCGGCCCAGGTTTCCTCGTCCTCCGGCAAGGGCATCAGGGTGGTGATGGTTTCACCTTCGTCCAGCGGTAGCAGATTGACCAGCGCCTTGCCGCGCGCCTGTGGCGTGCCCACGGGCAGCTTGTAGACCTTCAGCTTGTACACCATGCCGGTGGACGAGAAGAACAACACCGGGGTATGCGTGTTGACCACGAACACCTGGGTAACCAGATCCTCGTCACGGGTGCTCATGCCGCTACGGCCCTTGCCGCCGCGCTTCTGGGCCCGGTAGGTCGAAACCGGAACCCGTTTCACGTATCCGGCCTCGGTAACCGTGACCACCATGTCTTCGCGCTGGATCAGGTCTTCGATATCGGTTTCGAACTCCTGCTCCAGGATGTCGGTGCGCCGGTCGTTGGCGAAATCACTTCGGATGGTCACCAGTTCATCGCGCAGAATGCCGTAAAGTTTTTCTCTGCTGCCCAGAATGGCGAGGTACTCGGCAATCTGTTGGCCCAGGGCCGCCAGATCGTCGCCGATTTTACCGCGCTCCAATCCGGTCAGTCTGTGCAGGCGCAGCTCCAGGATGGCCTTGGCCTGGATTTCCGACAGTTTGTACTTGCCATCAACCACCTGATGGCCCGGCTCGTCGAGCAGCGCGATCATCGGCGCCACGTCCTGTGCCGGCCAATCGCGCGCCATCAGTTCTTCGCGCGCCGTCTGCGGATCCTTGGCTTTGCGAATGAGGGCGATGACCTCGTCGATGTTGGCCACGGCCACGGCGAGGCCCGCCAATACGTGGGCGCGGTCTCTGGCTTTTCCCAGCTCGAAGATCGTGCGGCGGCGGATGACTTCTTCGCGAAACTCGACGAAGGCGACGATGATCTGCCGCAGGTTCATCTGTTCCGGGCGGCCCTTGTTCAGGGCCAGCATGTTGACGCCGAAGCTGGTCTGTAGCGGCGTATAGCGGAACAACTGGTTGAGCACGATTTCCGGCTCGGCATCGCGTTTGATTTCAATGACCACGCGAACACCGTCGCGATCGGATTCATCGCGCAGGTCACCGATGCCTTCAATCTTCTTGTCGCGCACGGTCTCGGCCATGATTTCAATCATGCGCGACTTGTTCACCTGATAGGGAATCTCGTGCACGATGATGGCCATGCGGTCCTTGCGGATTTCCTCAATGCTGGTGCGCCCGCGCATGACCACGGAACCACGGCCTGTATGAAACGCCTGACGAATGCCCGCGCGGCCCAAAATCAGCCCCCCTGTGGGGAAATCAGGTCCGCTCACGTGGTTTTCGATGATTTCCTCGATGGTGATTTCGGGGTTGTCGATATAGGCGCAGCAGGCGTCGATCACCTCGCCCAGATTATGGGGCGGGATATTGGTCGCCATACCCACCGCGATACCACCCGCGCCGTTGACCAAAAGATTGGGGAAACCGGCGGGCAGAACGGACGGCTCCCGCATGGAATCGTCATAGTTGGACTGGAAATCCACCGTGTCGCGGTCAATGTCTTCCAGCAGGGTATGGGCGGCCTTGTCGAGGCGGGCTTCCGTATACCGCATGGCGGCGGCGCGATCACCGTCCATGGAGCCGAAGTTGCCCTGGCCGTCGATCAGCGGCAGCCTTAAGGAAAATGTCTGCGCCATCCGCACCATGGCGTCGTAAATCGCCTGGTCGCCATGGGGGTGATACTTACCCATGACGTCACCGACGATGCGGGCGGATTTGCGGTACGGCTTGCCCGCATCGTAGCCGTTTTCCTTCATGGCGAACAGGATGCGGCGGTGCACCGGTTTGAGGCCGTCGCGCACATCGGGCAGAGCCCGGCTGACGATCACACTCATGGCGTAATCGAGATAGGAAGACCGCATTTCGTCTTCGATGGAGACCGGTGTCACGTCGAATCCCGAGGGCGGTGTGGGTGCAGAATCCCCAGGTGAATCAGAGGGTGAAGTCACCGTTAAAAAATCCAATCATTATAAATAGTTACAGGCACAGAATCATTGCCCGAATCATTGACATGGTTGTATCATTTTTCGCAACTGCACACAACCGGTCCAGACCTTTTTCAAGGTCCTTTTATTGGCCCATAATTGGTTGGTTTACAAAGCGGGTATGTCTGTTTGGCTGATGGTGTCGTGGCGTTGTCGCCTGAGCCAGAACGCCGCCATGAAGACAACGAGTGCGGGTGCGGCAATCGCCATATTGACGGCCTCCCAGCCAATCAGGCTTTGTAGCGCGCCGGAGGAAAAACTGGCCACGGCAGAGGTGCCGAAGACCATAAAATCGTTGATCGCCTGAACCTTGGCTTTTTCTTCCGGTCGGTGAATCTCGGTCAACAATGTGGTGCCGCCGACAAAGGTGAAATTCCACCCCAGTCCCAACAACACAAGTCCGAACCAGAAATTCTGGATACTGACGCCCGACAGATTGACGGCCATGCAAACGAGGTAAATCAGACATCCCGCCATGATGATCGCGGACACGCCGAACTTTCGGATCAGATGTCCGGTGAAAAAGCCCGGCGCGAACATGGCGAAGGCGTGCCACTGGATCACGAAGGCGGCATCGGTAAAGGCGAACCCGCGCGCCACCATGGAAAGCGGCGTCGCGGTCATCACCAAAACCATCAGCGCGTAACCTGCCATGGCCGACAGAACGGCGACGATGAAAGCCGGTTGGCGGATGATTTCGCGCATGGGGCGGCCACCGCCGAAATGCCAGTCGGCGGGCGGCTTGGGAATACGCAGCAATTGTAGAACCGTAGCGTTGATACAGCACAGGACGACAAACGACACATAGGCCCCGGCAAACATGATCGGATCGAACATGTCCACGGTCCGCTTGGCGATTTCCGGTCCTGCCAGCGCCGCCACCACGCCACCGGCCAGCACGTAGCTGATGGCGCGGCTACGGTAAGCATCATCGGCGGTATCCACGGCGGCGAACCGATAAAATTGCCAGAACGCATTGTGGCAGCCCAGAAACAGCCCGGAGACACACAGCAACCCGAAGGACTTGGCATAAAGCAGCGTATAGATTCCGATCAATCCGCCGATGATGCCAAAAGCCTGCCCCAGGGTGAATCCGGCGCGCCGGCCGATGCGGGACATGAGCAGTGACGCCGGGATTGCCATCACCATGTTAGCGGTCATTTGCAGGGCCAGCGGTACGGTGGCATAGGCGGCATTATCCGCCAGCACCTGCCCGGCCAGGGCGACAACCGTGGTGACAATCACCATGCCGCCCACGGACAGCGCCTGACACGATGACAGAACCAGAACGTTACGCCGGGCGATATCCATCAGGTCCCGCTCAGTTCGCTACCCAGGCGACGCACCAGCGCGACCAGATGGCGCATATCGTCCGCGTTGTTGTCGTAATGCAGGATACAGGCGCGGAGTGAAATTTTGCCCGCGACCCGAGTGGTCGGAATATGGGCCTCGCCACTGTCGGAAACAGCACCGGAAATCCGCTCGTTCAGATCATCCAGTTGCGCCGGGTCCAGATCCTGCCCTTCCGGCACATAGCGGAAATTGACCACCGACAGCGATGTGGGCGACAGGCGTTCCAGATCAGGGGCGTCCGAGACGAGTTGATCCAGCAGGTCTGCCAGTGCGTTACAACGGATGATCAGATCGCGCACGCCTGATTTGCCCATGCGCGCCAACGCCGCCCAGGTTTTCAACGCCCGGTTGGCGTAGGTCAGCTGGAACATGTATTCATAAGGCCACGGCGCGCCATCGTGCTCGCCCTGTTCCAGATAATCCGGGGTCAGCGAGAACGCCTCGCGGTGCAGGGATTTATGTCGCGTCAGCAAGGCCCCACAATCGAGCGGCACATGCAGCCACTTGTGCGGATCGATGGTCACGGTGTGGGCCCGCTCGATGCCAACGTAGGCCTCTGAATAACGTGGATCGAGGCCGCCAAATCCGCCGTAGGCGCCATCCACATGGAACCATAACCCTGAGTCCTCACACACGCCCGCAATGGCGTTCATGGGATCGATAGCCCCGGTATTGGTGGTTCCGGCAGAGGCCACAACGGCGAATGGCCGAAGACCTTCGGCCCGGTCTGCGGCGATCATGTCCTTAAGCGCGCCCACATCCATTTGAAAAGCGTCATTGGCAGGAACCTTGCGCAGATTGTCGGATCCCAGTCCCAGTTGTTCCATGCAGCGCTGAACCGAGCTGTGCACCTGATCGGAGGCGTAGGCGATCATGGCCGGGCGGCCCCCTTGCAGGCCTTCATCACGAACGTTCCAGCCATCGGTCTTCGCCGCCCAATAGCGTGCCGTGGTCAGGGCGTTCAGGTTGGCCGCCGAGCCGCCACTGAACAGCAAGGCCATGGAGTCTTCTTCATCCGGAATGCCGGTCAGTTCCATGAGCCAGCGACCCAGAGAGACCATCAGGAAGATGCCCGAAAAATCGTAACCGTCGAGTGCCGCATTCATGGTCTGCGCGACCCCGTCGGCCAGAATGGAAACCGGCATGGGTGGCGAATTGACCCAGCCGTAAGACCGTTGATGACCGGTTGGTTGCGGCCATGGCATGATGTGCTGTTCCATGAACGTCACAATGTCATCGGCGCTCATGCCCTGATCGGGAAAGTCCAAATTGCTCAGGTACGCGCGCTCGTCATCGGGTACGACACGGTCAACAACCTCGTCCGGCAGACGGGTTAAATAGTCCGCCAGCGAATCCATTGTGCGCTTGCCCAAACGGGCAAACTCGGCGCGGTCATCAGAAAACAGCCGGGTCAGGTCGATATCTGTTTTGCGATCTGCCAAAGAGATAATTCAGTCAGGGTGTCTGTGTAATTCGTGACACGAACAATGGACGCCGCCGCCGCCCAAGGCAAACATATCGTAGTCCACTGCGGTGACATCAAAGCCCTCTGCTTCCAGCTGCGCATTGACGTTCACATTGTGCGACATGGAGAGAATCCGTTTGTTCCCCAGGCTGACCAGATTACCGCCCAGTTTGACGCAGTCTTTGTAGGCCACAGGAATGCGTGAAATCTCCTGGCTCTCGAGCCATTCGATTGCATAGGGCGGCAGGGCGTCCTCACAGACCAGCGCCAGACCGCGTTCCAGCATGACGACAACGGCGTCCATGTGAACGAACTGCGGCGGGATGGGAACGATGAAGGCTTCCCAGTCCATCGCGCGCAACCAGCTTGCGACCTGTTCCGCACCGGCCTGTGTCGAGCGATCACCGGACCAGCCCAACAGCGTAACGCCCGGCTTGACGATGACGAAATCACCGCCTTCGAAGTGGTCGGCAGTCACCCATTTCCAGATCGGTATGCCCGCATTCCGGTAGAAGTCCGAGGCAACGGAGTAATCCTGTCGGCGCGGCGGCGTCTGGATCGAGGTAATGACGGCTCCCCACGGCGTCATGAAGCTGGAATCACGGGTGAACACACTGCTCGGCAACCCGTCGTTCGATTCAATGAAATGGCAGCGCACGTCATTGGCTTCATAGACCTCGACCATACGCTGGTGTTGCTGCATCGCCTTCTGCTTATCAAAACGAAATCCCATTTGCTCCTGATTGGCCAGAGTCACGGCGGAAATGGAATTCAGGGGCACCCAGCGGAAATCATCCGGCTTGCCGAGCAGGACATCGGTCAGCACGCCGGTCTGCGCCTCAACGCCCCATGATATCATTGCCGGTTCACTCATGATGGACTCCTCGTTCAGATTGTTACGCTTTCAGCATTACGCCAACAAACCGTCAAAGGTCTATACGCTATCCGGACTAGAACGGAATCTCGTCGTCCAGATCGGCGTTGCCACCTCCACCTCCACCGCCGCTACTGCCCTGATCCGGGCCGTCCCAGTCCGGTGCGGGCGGCTCGTCGTTACCGCCGCCATAACCACCACCTCCGCCGCCGCCGCCACGACTATCGAGCATGGTCATGACGCCGTTAAAGCGCGGGATGACGACCTCGGTGGTGTATTTTTCAATACCGTCGTTGCCGGTCCACTTGCGCGTCTGGATGGCGCCTTCGAGGTATACTTTGGCGCCCTTTTTCAGATACTTCTCGCAGGTATCGGCGATGCGCTCGTCGAACACCACAACCCGGTGCCATTCGGTTTTTTCCTTGCGTTCGCCGGTTTGCTTGTCTTTCCAGTTTTCCGACGTGGCGATGGACATGTTGACGATTTTCCCGCCGTTTTGTGAAAAACGGACCTCGGGGTCGCGACCGAGATTGCCCACCAGAATGACTTTGTTAACACTGCCTGCCATAAGATACCCTTTCGAAATCTGAGAGCCGGACTTTAATCCATGTGCAGGGTTCCGCCAATGCCCTATCCGGGGATAACATGTGGATGAATTGGCGGAATCTATCTACCGGGAGACCTGTGTGCTTCAGAAGTTTTTAGACATGGTTGGTGCGTCACCGCCCAGGGGCATTGTCCACGTGGGCGCGCATCACGGTCAGGAAATTGACGAATATCAGGTTTATGCCCCGGAAGTCCTGGTCTGGATCGAGGCAAACCCCCCGGCCTATGCCGCCTTGCAGGGATTTCTCAAGACCTGGCATCTTCCCGGCACTTCCCAATGGTGCATAAACGCCCTGATTTCAGACGTTGATGGTGAAATGCACGACTTCCACATTGCCGTGAACACGGGGCAGGCGTCGTCAATGTTTCCCAGCACGGATTTGCAGTGGCAGCGGTATCCCAAAGGCAGATCAACGGGAGAGGTCATACGCCTTAAAACGCATACCCTGAAAACGGTTCTGTCGGATTTGTCATTGTCGCCATCGCAGATCGACTATCTGGTTCTCGATACCCAGGGCGCGGAGATGAAGTGCTTCGGCGGTCTGGGAGACTACATGGACAATCTGCGTTATATCACCTCCGAAGTGTCCACCACCGAGCTTTATGCCGGTGGCGCACAGATGCACGAAATCGACGCATTTCTGGAGCCTCGCGGGTTTGTCAGGGTGACCAGCGACCCCGTACAGTTTCAGCATGGGGATATGTTGTATATCCGCCTGGATATGGATGCGCGCCAGTCAACGGCGCCCTTCAGCAAAGCTGATCATGCACGGGAAACGGCCATGCGCGCTGCCGTCAATGACCTGATTGAAGGGATCAACAAAAATCTGAACGAACACGACTGGTCAGATGCCCTCGTCGATCCTGAGTTTGAAGATAAGGTGTTCGCCATCCAGGCTGAATACGCCGACCTTCTCGCCATGCGCCGGTCGCGCGATGTCTGTCTCGGGCTGGCCCGCTTCTCTTTCGATCAGGGCTATAAACGAGCCTTTCCGGCATTTTTCGCGGCCCTCGGCTGGCGTTGAGCCGGGCCGGGCAGAATCTCGGGGGGTATGATAATTCCGGACTCCCCTTCCCCCTCCCGGCGTTCTATATAAGAGACCGAGTGACAATCACCCGTCTGTTATGACGGACAACCATCCGGATGGCCCATGGAAAGCATTATCGTGCGCGGCGCGCGCGAACACAATTTACAGAACGTCGATGTGGTCATTCCCCGCGACAAGCTGACGGTGATCACCGGGCTTTCCGGGTCCGGCAAGTCGTCACTGGCGTTCGACACCATCTATGCGGAAGGCCAGCGCCGTTACGTTGAAAGCCTGTCGGCCTATGCGCGCCAGTTTCTGGAACTGATGCAAAAACCTGACGTGGATTCCATCGAGGGCCTGTCACCGGCCATTTCCATCGAACAGAAGACCACGTCGCGCAATCCGCGCTCCACCGTGGGCACGGTCACCGAAATCTACGACTACATGCGCCTGTTATTTGCGCGCGCCGGCGTACCCCATTCTCCGGCCACGGGACTGCCCATCGAGAGTCAGAGCGTCAGTCAGATGGTCGACCGCATCATGGCCATGGAAGAAGGAACCCGTCTGTTCCTGATGGCGCCCATCGTGCGTGGCCGCAAGGGCGAGTATAAAAAAGAACTGGCGGAACTGGCGCGGCGCGGTTTTCAGCGGGTCCGCGTCAACGGCGAGGTCTATGATATTGAAGACGCGCCGACGCTGGACAAAAAATTCAAGCACAACATCGATGTGGTGGTGGACCGTGTGGTGGTGCGCGACGGTCTGGCGGCGCGACTGGCAGACAGCCTGGAGACCGCGCTGGCCATGTCCGACGGTATCGTGTTCGCCGAAAATGCCGATTCAGACGACATGGCCGGTGAGGGCCGCACGGTGTTTTCGGCCCGGTTCGCCTGCCCCGTATCGGGCTTTACCATCGATGAAATCGAGCCCCGGCTGTTTTCCTTCAACAATCCCTTCGGCGCGTGTTCGGCCTGTGACGGTCTGGGCACGGAAATGTATTTTGATCCGGAACTGGTGATTCCCGATGATCGCCTGTCCCTCAACGAAGGGGTTATCGCGCCGTGGGCCAATTCATCGTCGCAGTATTACGGCCAGACCCTGTCCAGTCTGGCCGAGCATTTCGGATTCAATCTTGCCGTGGCGTTCGCCAAGCTGCCCGATAAGGTGAAGGAATTGCTGCTCTACGGCACCGGCGATGAAGACATCATCATCAAGTACCACGACGGTCGCAAATCCTATGAAATCTGCAAGCCCTTCGAGGGCGTGATTCCCAATATGGAGCGGCGCTGGCGCGAAACCGATTCGTCGTGGGTGCGTGACGAACTGTCACGTTATCAGACTATCACCACCTGCGATGCCTGTGGCGGGCAACGCCTGAAGCCGGAGGCGTTGGCGGTAAAAATCGCCGGTCTGAATATTTCCCAGGTCACCGACATGGCCATTGACGAGGCGCAAGAGTGGTTCGCCACGCTCGATCAGCATCTGAGCCAGAAGCAGCAGGAAATCGCCGACCGTATTCTGCGTGAAATCAGGGAACGCCTCGGTTTCCTGATGAATGTCGGGCTTGAATACCTCACCCTGTCCCGCGCGTCGGGCACGCTCTCGGGTGGCGAGAGCCAGCGCATCCGGCTGGCGTCACAAATCGGCTCGGGTCTTACCGGCGTGCTGTATGTATTGGACGAGCCATCCATCGGTCTGCATCAGCGTGACAACGCCCGGCTGCTGGAGACCCTCAAACGGTTGCGCAATATCGGCAACACCGTCATCGTTGTGGAACACGATGAAGACGCTATCCGGCAGGCCGACTACCTGATCGACATGGGACCGGGCGCCGGTCGTCACGGCGGGCATGTGGTGGCCGAAGGCACGCCCAGTCAGGTCATGGCTTCGCCCGAAAGCCTCACCGCGCAGTACCTGACCGGCAT
>JAJFIE010000342.1 GCA_021775275.1 Rhodospirillales bacterium
ATGACGATCACATGATCGGATTCAATCATGGCGTTGAGCGCGAAGGCGCTACCGGATTCCCGCTGACACCAGCGGCAATGACAGCAATGAACGAACATCGGTTTTGCCGTCATCCGGTAGTGCACCGCACCACAGGCGCAGCCACCTTCCGCAACAAAATCGTCGTCGTTTGTCATTCGCCGCACTCCCTGGTTAATCGCCTGGACAGACATCCAGACATAACCCTAGTTGTTCCACGCCAGGAATTCAAAAAAAGCGCACAACTCCGGCGTTTGTCAATCGGCTATGCGGTCAGGACATATCTGAAATGTAGGCTTGGCATTAGTGAAATATGCCAGTGAGGCGTAGATTGTGGGTCAACACGAACCAACATTTGCATGAACGGGTCAGCCAGAAAGGATTTGGGCCATGAAACTTGTAAAACTCTTCAGGAGCCTTGTTTCTCCTTCCGCCAACGATCAACTCGCCAAGCTCGACGCACACCTGCTGGCTGATATTGGCGTCAATACCGCCTTCGCCAACACCCGAAGCGCTTATGCCCCTTCTGATCTTGGTGTTCGTCTGGTCTGATTATTTTCAGTCGCAGAAGAAGATGCCAGGAGCGGTTGCGCAAGTGACCGCACACAACCCCGTCAGCAGTGGCGGGGTTTTTTGTTGGTGAACTCCTGAACGAACCGGCAAACGGGGCGCTTGTCGCTTTTCCCGTAAATGGGGCTGAGTTAGTAATAGGGAATGACCGAGCCACAAAACCAAACCTGTCCGTTATGCGGTGGCACGGGTGTCGACCCGTATCATAGCGATAAGGTGCGTGACTACCTGAACTGCCGGACCTGTCATCTGGTGTTCGTGCCGCCCGCCCAACATCTGACAATGGTGGATGAAAAGGACTATTACGATCTCCACGATAACCGGTTGGATGATCCGGGGTACCGGCGTTTTCTGAACAGGCTGTTCACGCCACTCAATGAGCGCCTGACGCCGAACGCCCGGGGTCTGGATTTCGGCTGCGGTCCCGGTCCGGCGCTCGCCAAAATGTTTGAAGAAGCCGGATACCCGGTTGCCCTCTATGATCCCTTCTATGCGCCAGACAGATCAGTGCTGTCCGCGCAGTACGATTTTATCACCCTGAGCGAGGTTGCGGAACATCTGGCCGAACCGGGCCGGGAGCTGAATCGTCTGTGGACCAGCCTTGTCCCGGGCGGCTGGCTCGGCATCATGAGCAAACGGGTCCGTAACCCGGATGCGTTTCGCACATGGCATTATATCACCGACCCCACCCACATCAGCTTCTTCTCCGAAACGACATTCCAATGGTTGGCCGCCCGCTGGTCGGCTGAGGGGACACCGGCGACCCTGATTGTTGCGGGTAGCGACGTTGTGTTGATCGGGAAGGGTTAGAGCATTTCCGGCCTTATATGAACCACTCTGACCATGTTATTTTGTTTCGTGACGAGGAGCGTATCGCAACGCGATGCCATGGCATCGGGTAAGACGCGCGACGACGACACGGGGCAAAAGAACATGGCCTTCGGTGTGGCATATCGGCCCGTCGGGGGTGTTGCGACCCTTGCCCGATGCGATGGCATCGCGCGGCGGGCCGCGCCTGCCCGAACAAGCCGATCCGCCGCATCAGAGTGATTCATATAAGGCCGGAATTGCTCTAACTGCCGCCTTACCGTCCCTCGCGCCACCATGCGGCGAACAGGAATGCCAGCACCAGTGCGGCGCTGAGCCACCAGGGCATCAGGGCGATATCGGCCACGCCGGAGACGACATAGGACTGGTTGGCGCGGAGTCCGATCCACCCGGTTCCTGCGGCCTTGTTGTCCGGTTTGACCCGCCGGATTTCAGGCATGATGTCGGAAAGCCAGAAAACGGCCCCTCCGGTTCGGGCTGACAGGGGTTTCAGATGCTCCTCCGTCGCCCGCAAATCCCTGTATTCGAGTGGGTTCAGGCTGCCCACGGCGGCCAGCGCGGTGAGGATGCCATCGTCCACCCGGTAGACGCCCGGCGCCGATACAGCGAACCGTCCTGCCGCCTGACCGGGGGCGATGGTTTCCAGATTGAGGGCCTGGACCTCACCGTTGGGCGTGGTCACGCTGACCACTGGTGGCGGAGTTTCAAGCGAACGTCGGGTGACCTCGAGTGCGCCGTCTTTCAGCACAGCGTTCAGACGTTCTTCCTCAAGCGCCGGTTCTTTCATCAGCCAGTGGGCCAGCCGCCGCACAAGTTCGGCCTGTGGTCCACCGCCTTCATAGCCCCGCGCCCACAGCCAGATATGGTCACTGGTCAGCACGCCGATGCGGCCCTTGCCGACCCGGTCCAGCGTTAACAGGGGGCGGCCTGCGGCGCCCTGCATCACCACCGTGCCGCTGCGGCTGACGGTTTCCACCTGCCGGAACCAGCGTCCCCATTCCGGTGTGCTGTTGGCTTCCCCGTCGGTTCCTGTGAGGCCGGCGGTCACCGGATGTTGCAACCCTTCGTCGGTCAGGCGGGGCAGGTAGCCCTGTTCGACGATGGCGCCCGTGGGCCGGGATGGCAGCAGTGGCCCCAACGGGGTTTCATAGAGACTGCGGGTGCCGGCATATTCCGGCCCCATGGCCACCATGATGGCGCCACCGTCTTCCATGTAGTCACCGATTTTGCGGAAATAACGGGGCGACAGAACCTGACGCACCACGTAGCGATCAAACACAATCAGATCAAACTCGTTGATCCGCAGGTCAAACAGCTCGAACGTAGGAAAAGTGATCAATGCAAGTTCGCGGATGGGGGTGAAATCACTTTTTTCCGGCGGGCGCAAAATAGTGAAGTGCACCAGATCAACCGCCGGGTCG
>JAJFIE010000343.1 GCA_021775275.1 Rhodospirillales bacterium
CAGGAATACTGCCATTAGGGCGGGAAAGCGCCATGGTCCATACTTCATGTGTTTAATACTGATGTTCTTCATCAACGCCGATTTCTTGACGCCATTCATGTTGTTTACGTTGTCACCCCGGCTTCACCCGACATTCCGCAATGTGGCAGAATTCCAGATCAGCACAGGCCATGAAACTATAACATGGGGTCTTGCGGAAGACGACCACTCGTTCTGCCACGAAGAAGATTATGTTGAATGAAGGGTCCGCTTCAAGGGTTTATCGCCCCCGGTCGAAGCAGTCAGGCGCTCGCCGCCATGGCCGGTTCTGACGAATCGGCGTGAATTCCGCCATCGGGAACGTTATCCGCATCCAGCAACGAGACAGTGTCATAGGCCCAGGCCGTCGGGTCTGCGAACAACGCCCGCAACAGCTTGTTATTCATGGCATGACCAGATTTTACACCGCTCAGGGCGCCCAGAACCTGACCACCGGCGAGATACATATCGCCAACAGCGTCCAGCGCCTTGTGCCGAACGAACTCATCATCGAACCGCAGCCCGTCCTCGTTCATGATCTCATCACCGGCAATCACAATGGCATTTTCCAGCGACCCGCCCTTGCCAAGGCCAGCCGCACGCATGGCTTCAACCTCGTGCAAAAAACCGAAAGTCCGCGCACGGGCCAGTTCCTTGGAAAAGGCGCCGTTTACAACACCGAGGCGAAGATTCTGTTGGGCGACTGCCACACTGTCGAAATTGATTTCCATATCGACCGTAAACCGGTCGGAAGGCATCAATGCGATGCGGCTATCGCCATCGGTTACCGCCACAGGTTTCAGAACCCGAATGAAGCGGCGCGGGGCGTCCTGCTCGCGCACTCCGGCGCACTCAATCAGAAAAACGAAAGGTTCGGCGCTACCATCCATGATCGGCACTTCCGGGCCGTTTAGCTCGATGAGCGCGTTATCAATGCCGCATCCGGCTAGCGCCGCCATGACATGTTCAACCGTGGAAACCGTAACACCATCTTCATTTCCGATGACCGAACACAACCGGGTATCAACAACCCTGTCCCACAGGGCAGGAATTTCTGCACCCCGTCCCGCGACATCCGTCCGGCGGAAAACGATACCCGCATCGGCATCAGCCGGATGCAGGATCATACTGACTTTATTACCGGAATGAAGCGCCACACCCGTACAATCTATGGACGTTTTCAGCGTGCGTTGGCGAAGGGTTTGCTTGTCCGCGCGAAGGTGATCAAGGCCGTCCATGATTTCGCGTTATCTCCACATCTACCTTATTATTTTGCCGTGCCCGTTATCCAGTCACAACTGACGTTTTCTTATGTATGTTAGGTACCAATTGACACCGCAACGCACAAATCACTCTTTGTTACCGTTTGTTACCATATGAAATTAGACTTAACACCCCGTTAAATAAGGGAAAAATGAAGGGGAGATACCATTTGGCATCTCCCCTTAACCTATTGCTGAAAAGCGCGTTTTTTTGGCCTAATTAGCCTGTCTGCGAAGGAATGCCGGAATATCCAGCAGGTCGTCGCCCTCTACAGGTGCAGGCGCGGGGCGTTCGGCCACATTCAGTCCACCGAGCATCGGATGACCGCCCGCTGACGGCGTTTCCTGAATTGACGAGGGGGCGATTCGCGACGTAACGGACGCGTCTGACATTGCCGTAACAGGGGCCACAACCGGAGTTTCTGTGATAACCTCCGCAGCCCCCCCCATGGCGGGTTCCGTCGCAGTTTCCACTGGTTTCGATGGTTCCGCAGCGGCATTCTGCTGCCAGTCCAGAGGTTGCGGCGCATCCTCTGCCTGTTGGCTTGATCCCATAATCCGGTCAATCAGACTGCCGGCTCGTGACTTGACCGACTTGCGGCTGGTCATGGAAGCAACATTGGATGGCTGTTCCTGCGAGCCGTTTATCATGTCGGACAATGCAAAGGGTTTGGTTGGTATTTCCGTTGCCGTGCCACTCGACGTTGCCGGCGCGGGCGGAATAAAGGCATCCTCCTTGGCCGTCCCGGGCATGGCAGCCGGCGTTGTTTCTACTGGCGGCTGAGGCGCGGAGGCAGCTTCTTCGACCCCTGCTTCATCCACAGGCCCGACACTATTCTCTTCGATCGGGGCAACGGCCGCGTCTGAAGATAACTCCATGGTGTCGGATGAAGTCATTGCATCCGTATCCGGCATTTCTTCGACCGTTATCGCCATCACCGGTTCGACTTCAGCCTCGGCGCTTTCCAAATGACGGAACGGAATCAGTGGTTGTCCGTCTGCTTCGGCCGGTTTGGTTTCGCTCGCCTGAACGGCAGGTTCTTCCATCACGCCATGGGACATTTCTTCCGATGCCGGGTCTTCCGATACCGGAGCAGATGTGGGGATTGGTCGTTCCGCCATGGCGCTCAATACCGCCGGCGCGGCGCGTTTGGATGCCGCCGCGTCAATTCCCGTGGCGACAACAGAAACACGCATCTTTCCGTCCAATTCGCCATCAAAGGCGGAACCAAAGATGATATAGGCCTCTTCATCCACTTCCGAGCGAATGCGGTTGGCGGCTTCGTCGACCTCGAACAGGGTCATATCGCTGCCACCGGTGATATTAATGAGAACGCCTCTTGCGCCCTTCATGGAACAATCGTCCAGCAGCGGATTGGCGATTGCCGCTTCAGCAGCATCCAGCGAGCGGCGTTCGCCTTCGGCTTCGCCTGTCCCCATCATGGCCTTGCCCATCTCGCCCATAACGGAACGAATATCGGCAAAATCAAGGTTGATCATACCCGGCATGACCATCAGGTCGGTGACCCCCCGTACGCCCGAATACAACACTTCATCGGCCATCCGGAAGGCGTCGGCAAAGGTTGTTTTTTCATTAGCGACACGGAACAGGTTCTGGTTCGGTATGACAATCAGGGTATCAACGTACTGTTCCAGCTCCTCGATACCGGTTTCCGCCTGACGCATGCGATGAATGCCTTCGAAATGGAATGGCTTGGTCACGACACCAACGGTCAGCACACCTCTTTCACGTGCAGCCTGTGCGATAACAGGCGCGGCGCCAGTCCCGGTGCCACCCCCCATGCCGGCGGCGATGAAG
>JAJFIE010000344.1 GCA_021775275.1 Rhodospirillales bacterium
ATGCCGGTATTGCCTGCGGTACTTTCGACGATCAGGCCACCGGGTTGCAGGGCGCCACGCTGTTCTGCGTCACGAATGATGGAAAGGGCGGGGCGGTCTTTCACCGAACTGCCGGGGTTAAGAAATTCCGCTTTGCCGTAGATATCGCAACCGGTTTCCTCTGACGCCCGCTGGAGGCGGATCAAAGGTGTGTTTCCAATGGTATCAACGAACCCATCACGTACATTCATCAAAATTTACCAATCATTCGTGTGAAATATTATTAAGTGCAAATATAACCTTAAGTGACCCGTATTCAACTCGTATTCAACCGGGTTGGTGGCGATCAGGTCCAGCGTTGACGCAATTTGTCGTGATTAAGGGCAAACCATTGCAAGGCGATGATCAGCGTTGCATTGCTTAAGGTCCCCGACTCCAACCATTCCTGAGCCGTCGCAGCATCGATCGTAAAGACCCGGATGTCCTCGTGTTCGTGATCCAGACCATGAACGCCGTGGGCGTCCTTGCTGTCGACGCGGGCGCAATAGAGCGAGACAGGTTCGTTGATCGCACCGGGAGAGGCATGCCAGTCCATAATGTGAAAGATATCCAGCGCCTCGCAGTTGGCCTCTTCCTTTAATTCCCGCACGGCCACCTCCATGGGGGGCTCGTCGGTTTCCACCACACCGGCCACGATTTCCATCAGCCAGGGGGATGATCCATTCAAGATTGGCTCGGTCATGGATGTCACATAGGCGCCGGGCCGGAACTGCTCGATCAGCACAAGGCTATCGCGTACAGGGTCGTATGGCAGCACCGCGCAAACCGAGCCGCGCTGAAACACTTCGCGGCTCATCTCCGCGCTCCAGCTACCATCATGGAGCCGGTGACGCAGGCGATATTCCGTGGTCTCGAAATACCGCTTGGCGATGGTTTCCTGTGCGAGGATTTCGACGTCGTCCGTGGTCATTGGCGCGGTCATGGGATTTCCTGTCGTTAGCCGGTTTATTCTGGTTTTGACTGATCTGGCTCAAGCTGTCCAGAGGCCTGACTGTGTACGTGAAAACTCTGCGATCAGTCGGCAAATAGTTGGCCTATACTTTTGTCCTGACTGTCGCACGGCTATGATTATGCCTGCGAATTGAACTGTTATTGTTGGACCATCACACCATGTCCGATTCACCCGTTTCTGAAAACCCATTCTTCCGTCATGCCGTCTTGAGCGTTGACGAAATGTACCGGGCCGATGCCCTGGCTATCGAATCCGGGGTGTCCGGAATTGAATTGATGGAGGCGGCAGGACGCGCTGTTGCTGACGCCTTGATGACGCGGTGGCCCCATGAGCCGGTCACGGTGCTGTGTGGCCCCGGAAATAATGGCGGCGATGGGTTTGTTGCGGCGCGCCATCTGATATCCGCCGGGCGGAACGTGGCGCTCTATCTGCTCGGGGGCATGGATGGGTTGCAGGGTGATGCGGCACACCATGCTGGTTTATGGCACGCTGTGACCAGGTCTGATCCGCCATCATTTTCGGATGTTCCGGAATCACACAACTCCGTTGTGGTGGACGCCATCTTTGGCGCAGGTCTTACCCGCCCTATTGATGAGAGCCTGGCTGAAACGCTCAGGCGAATATTGAACGACGCAGCGGGGTGTCTTGCCGTTGATCTGCCGAGCGGTCTGAAAGGTGATACGGGGGAAATTCAGGGCTATGCGCCGAAAGCGGATATCAGCGTCACCTTCTTTCGGAAAAAACCGGGGCATCTGTTATATCCCGGACGCGGCTATGCGGGTGATGTCATCGTCGCTGATATTGGTACACCGGAAAACGTGCTGGAGGAGATTTTCCCCTGTATAGCCGAGAACGATCCGGCGCTTTGGGTGGATACCTTTCCTGTTCCCGGGGCTACAATCCACAAGTATGAGCGCGGGCACCTCCTTGTCCTGGGTGGTGAAAAAATGACCGGAGCGGCAAGACTGGTCGCGCGTGCGGCCCGGCGGGTCGGGGCAGGGCTGGTGACCATTGTCGCCAAATCACGTGTCTTTGACATCTATGCAAAGGGTGATCCGGGAACCATTGTGGAAACCGCCGACACGCTGGAAGAGTTTGACGCAACCCTGAAGGATTCGCGCCGCAATGCTGTGGTCATCGGACCCGGGGCGGGGGTGGTTGCGGAAACCCGTGAACGGTGTCTTGTTGCGTTGGCGTCCGGCAAGGCCATCCTGTTGGATGCGGACGCAATAAGTTGTTTTCAGGATGATCCGTCTGTGCTGTTCGCGGCAATTGACGGGCCAACGGTCCTCACCCCCCATGAAGGGGAGTTTGCCCGTCTGTTCAATGTCACTGGCGACAAGATTTCAAGAACGCGGCGGGCGGCGGAAAAATCCGGGGCTGTCATGTTACTGAAAGGCCCGGATACTATTATTGCCTCACCTGATGGACGTATATCCATCAATGCCAATGCGCCAGCCGATCTGGCAACCGCAGGGTCGGGCGACGTTTTGGCGGGCATTATTGGTGGTTTACTGGCCCAGGGAATGCCTGCATTTGAAGCCGCCAGTGCGGGAGCATGGCTGCATGGCGCATGCGGGACACATCTGGGTACGGGTCTGATTGCAGAAGATTTGTGCGAGGCCCTGCCAACTGTACTGACCGGACTTCGATCAACAAATTTGTAAAGTATGCTATAGGACAGCACACGATCACATCTAGCATATTATGGTTAATAAAATATTCACGCAGGATTGATAATCTGGTATTTACATTGGAATCGGATGAGCGATGCATCGGGGTCATTGATGTGTCGCCGGGGAATCCGCAATAATTGAGGACGGGGTGTACGGCATGGCGAAAAAATCACTGTTTGGAAAAATCGCAGGAGTATTCCGCGATGAGGAAGAGGAAACAGCGGAAGACATCGATAAGGATGTAGAAGCCGCAGTTGCCGCCATCGCGAAACAGACCACATCATCGCTGAGCGGGGAAACGGTTCTGCACAGTAGTATCGGCAAAGCCGGTGATACTGTCTTTGTCATGGACCTGAACCCCGTGTTCGCCATGATTGGCGGTGTCAACGGTCGGGCCGCCAATGGTGTCCTGGAAAGTTGTGAGCGGATCTTCGCGCAACATCGCGAAGACCCCATGGACCGCGGCGTCGTCGAGGTCACCAAGTTTATCATGCGATTCGCCAAGGCGACCGAAGAGCAGGGATTTCACCGCGCCGCCATTATCGTCAATGAAATTGGCCTGTATGTTCTAAGCGATCGCTTCAATTCCATGGAAGTGCCGGACATTCTGGTTGCTGCCGATGCCGGTGACATCACGGATGCGAACGGAAACCTGAATACAGGGAAACTGGACGCAACAATCGCCAGTGGCGGCAAACTCATCCGCTCGAAAAAACCAACCGAGGATGACCCTGAATGGGTGAAGCTACGGTACCGGAAAAAGGCAAAGGAACAGCAACTCATTGCCATGAAGGCGGAACAGGAAGCCAAGCACAAGGATCCTGAGTGGATAGAGGGCATTGATTTATCATCCCGACGCAAACTGAAACCCCGAAGCGGGCGTGATCGCCGTCATACCAAAAAGTCAGTTATTGGTCGGGATATGCGTAGCGGGCAGCTGGAACGGCGAGGGCGCGGTCACTGACCGCATGCAATCTGATTATTAAGGCCAGCAATATTATTTGACCGCCAAAGGGTGGGTTTTCTCATCTGATCGGATTAGATCAGAGCTGGTAACGATGAGAGGAACCCTTCGTGGCGCTGGCCGATTCCAATAGCTTCATTGATCGCACGGTCCGTCAGGCGCGTTCGGCATGGCAACGCATCGCCGGTGGCGAATATGATGCCGAGGCGGCAAGCCTTCGACCGGACCTGCCGCAGGAAGACGCCAGCAAAATTCGTAAACAAATGCGCGAATGCCTCGAATCGAAAGGCGGCGAAGTATCCGCCCGTGCCAAGGCGGCAGCCCTGGGACGGGTCTATATGGCCCTTGATGCCGGTGGGCGGAAAAATTTCTTGCGAATTCTTGGTCACGATTTTGATGTCGATCATGACGCCATTCGTGCTTCTGCCCAAAACCTGGCCGCATCAAGTGACGATGCGGATATGCACAAAGCTGAAGGGCATCTGCGTGGATTGCTGCAAGCGCCAAGAATTAAACTGTTGACCCAATTTAACGGATTACCGGAAGGTATAAAATTTCTGGTTGATTTGCGGGCCGACCTTTTGTCCGTGGCGAAAACAGATCCCGTTCTCAAAGGTCTGGATGATGATCTGAAAGGATTGTTAAGCCACTGGTTTGATGTGGGGTTCCTTGAGTTACGTCGAATCACCTGGGATAGCGCGTCGGCCGCATTGCTGGAAAAACTGATCGCCTACGAAGCCGTCCATGCCATCAATGACTGGAACGATCTGAAGAACAGACTGGATTCGGATCGCCGCTGTTTCGCTTTCTTTCACCCACGCATGCCCGAAGAACCGTTGATTTTCGTGGAAGTTGCCCTGGTGAACGGGCTTGCCGGCAACGTACAGGACCTGTTGGACCCCAATGCGCCCGTACTTGACCCAAGGGTCGCCGATACGGCAATTTTTTATTCCATTTCCAATGCGCAGCGTGGATTGGCGGGAATCAGTTTTGGTAATTTTCTGATCAAGCGCGTGGTCGAAGACCTGAGTGCCGAGTTTCCTGCTATCAAAACCTACGCAACCCTTTCGCCCATCCCGGGATTCAGGGTCTGGCTGGATCAGGCCATTGCAGAGGGTGAAAGTTCCCTGTTGAGCACGACTGAACACCGAATACTCAACACGCTCGGAAAAAAGGGCAGGGGAGCGAAAGGGGCTCTGAAACAGGCTCTCGATCGCCCCGGATGGTATGATGACGCAGATACGGTTGCCGCGCTGAAAAAACCGATAATGCGTTTGTGCGCACGG
>JAJFIE010000345.1 GCA_021775275.1 Rhodospirillales bacterium
CCTCGGCTATCGGCAAGTGGCCCAGGTCCTTGTGTGCATTGCCGAGCAAGATACCATCGAGCGCCACCGGAAACAGCGACACTGAAGCAAGGATAGGTTGCGGCCTTGAAACTGGCGGGCGTTGCCGCTGATACCATCAACTCGTCGCACCCCCGCGATATCAACGTCGCCGCATGGAAGCGCACGGCGGCGGGCAAGACCCGTTTGCTGTATCTGGCGCCGGAACGCCTGATGACGGAACGCATGCTCGATGCATTGTCCCGGCTTCCGGTTAACCTGATCGCCATTGACGAGGCCCATTGTGTATCCCGCTGGGGGCCATCATTCAGGCCTGAATACGAAGCTCTCACGAAACTCCGGAGCCTGTTTCCCGGCACACCCATTGTCGCCCTGACCGCGACGGCGGATGAAACCACCCGGGATGATATCGCCACCAAACTGTTTGGTGGCGCAGGGCGGCGCTTTGTCTCCGGTTTCGACCGCCCCAACATCTCCTTGTGCGTAGAGATGCGCACCGATGCCAGGCGTCAGTTACTGAACGTTGTCAAGGCGCACGAAGGCGAAAGCGGCATTGTCTATTGCCTGTCACGCGCCAAGACCGAAAAAATGGCCCGGTTCCTGAATGAAAATGGCGTTCGCGCCCTGCCCTATCATGCGGGAATGGACGCCGAAGCGCGGGCACGAAATCAGAAGTCATTTATGATGGAAGATGGTGGCGTCGTCATCGTTGCCACCATCGCGTTCGGCATGGGCATCGACAAGCCGGACGTTCGTTTTGTCTGTCACACCGACATGCCGGGCAACGTGGAAGCCTATTACCAGGAAATCGGTCGCGCCGGTCGCGATGGCGAGCCCGCCGTGGCGCATATGATCTATGGTCTGGACGATTTGCGGATGCGTCGTCTGTTCATCGAACAGGATGATGGTGACACTGATCACAAGCGGCGCGAACACAAACGCCTGGATGCGTTGATTTCCTATTGCGAGTCGCCTGAATGCCGCCGACATGCCTTGCTCGCCTACTTCGGCGAGACACAAGCGACAAATGGGGGGTGCGGCAATTGCGATATCTGCCTCGACCCGCCGGAAATGATCGATGGCACGGAAGCGGCGCGGAAATTACTGTCGAGCGCCGTGCGAACCGGTCAGGTATTTGGTCAGGCGCATCTGATCGATATTGTGCGCGGCGCGGATACGGAGAAGATACGCGCCGGGCGGCACAATGAGCTACCGACCTACGGCACGGGAGCGGACCTGGCCAAGGACGCCTGGCGATCCATCGTACGTCAATTGGTGGCGGCGGGTTTCATGCGCATTGATGTGGCCGGGCACGGCGGGTTGAACCTGACGGCGAAGGGGCAGTCGCTGTTGAACAACATGCAGGATTTCAGCTACCGCAAAGACGTCATCAGGCAGCCGGGCGGCCAGAAGAAGGCGCGCCGCGCCCGCAAGGCCGTGCCGGATGATTTAGGCCCGGATCAATCCGCCCTGCTGGATCGTTTGAAAGATAAGCGTACTGCACTGGCGCGAGAGAGAAATGTGCCTGCCTATATGATTTTTTCAGACCGTTCCCTCGCAGACATGGCGAGCCAACGACCCCTCGATGAAACGGCATTTGCCGATATTCATGGCGTCGGCGCAGCCAAACTCAAGGATTTTGCCGCCTCGTTCCTTGATGTGATCGCTGAAGAGCCAACCTGAAAACATCGACATCCCGGTAGGCTTCTGCGCACTCTGAGGCCATCTTCTCAAATATGTGATGCCAATGATGGCCACGACTACACTGGTCAGTGTTGATTCTCGCGAAGAGATAATGATAGCATAATTTGCAACATACGCGATAATTCAAAAAATGCTCTGCTCTCAACCCATTAGAGACGAGAACGGGCAACTTATTTGCAAGCAGAAGTCTGGCCGTCTGAAAAGGTTGCGCAAGAATGTTTCAACCGCAAACCAATGCTACATCCATGATGGAATCCGTTGCCGAACTGGTCAACGGTGATCCTGATACCGGGTTCAATACCGCGCTTTCGCGATTAGGACAGTTCTTCCATGCAGACAATGTGTCGCTGACGAAGATTGAATCCGTTGAAGGTCAGTATTCCATTATCGCGCAATGGCCCGATGCAGGATTTTCCGGGGAAACGTTAAACCCGTGGCGACACCATTCGCTGCTTGCAGGACAGACTGTCCTGCAAAAGGGCTCCGGCCAAGACGGTCAGCGCCATATATTAATGAGTGACGATGACGCAGCGGCGCAAGACGCAGACTTCATCCGCATTCCAATCTATCACTCCGGCAAGGTTACTTATTGTCTCGGCCTCGATTGGGTGCGCCATCGCACCAAACTGAGTGACGCCGATCAACTCCAGATTCTTGAACCCGCAGCCAGATTGATCCAAAGCGTGCTCCAATCCCAGCAGGTCACCGATATCCTCCGTACCCTGTCACGGTGTGATCGTCTGACCGGGTTGGTCAATCGTTCAGTCGTTCTCGACTACCTTGAGAAATCCATGGCGCGGGCAAGGCGAAGCAAAGATCTGGTTGCCGTCGTTCATCTGAATATTGATCGGTTCAAGATCATCAACGACGCGTTAGGGTACCTGAATGGAGATTATTTGCTCAAGGCTGTTGCAAACCGGCTTGTCGACATATTCCGCGAGATCGATACCATCGCCCGCATTGGCAACGATGATTTTGTCGTCGTTCTGGAGCATCTCAATTCAGTTGAAAATGTGACGCACTCCCTCCAACGCATTGAAGCGGAGTTCAAAGCGCCGATGTTCATCGGTGGGCAAAACGTTCATGTCCAACTCAGCAAAGGCGTGGCCATTTATGCCCGGGAGGCCGGAGTAAGAGCGGAGGCTCTTCTTCGTGACGCAGAGATTGCCATGAAAACCGCAAAGGACACGGGTGGAAATGAGGCCCGCTTCTTCGTTCCCGAAATGAATACGGCGACAAAAATAAGATCCGGACTGGAGCACGACCTGCATAGAGCCCTGAACCATTCGGAGTTCCAGGTGCACTACCAGCCACAGTTATGCCTTCAAACCGGCGCCGTCACCGGGGCCGAGGCTCTAATTCGGTGGCCCCATCCTGAGCTTGGCATGCTTCCCCCCTCTGAATTTCTGTGGATTGCCGAGGAAACCGGATTAATTATTCCCCTAAGTGAGTGGATACTCGGTGAGGTCTGTGCAGCCACGCTTCACTGGCACCGCAATGTCCATAAGGATTTCCAGGTTGCCGTCAATGTGTCACCCCGTTGGTTCACATTTCCCGGTTTCCCTCAGTCCGTGGAAAAAATTCTGGACCATGTGGATCTTCCGCCCGGGTGTCTGGAGTTCGAAATTACCGAAGATGTTATTCTGTCAAATACGGAAACAACGGGGCCTCTGCTCGCCCACCTGAAGGATTTGGGCGTAAAAATAACACTCGATGATTTCGGGACGGGATACTCATCGCTTAGTTATCTGCGCAATATTCCGGTTAACACACTAAAAATTGATCGGTCGTTTGTCAGCAATCTGGAAACACGGAAGACAGACGCGGCCATCGTGCTGGCGCTCATTACACTATGTAATAATCTCGAAATCGAGATCGTCGCTGAAGGCGTGGAAACTGCGGAACAACTAGCATTCCTGAAGGACAATGGCTGTCACCTGGCGCAGGGTTACTATATTGGCCGCCCGGAATGCCGCGAAGCCTTGAATGAACGTCTTGAACCGAGAACGAAAGCCGCCGCATCATAAATAACTGGCAAAAAGGACTTCAACTGGCACACTACTGAACTGTCGTCCCGGCGAAGGAAAATATGTAAGTGAATGAAATTGCTTGCATTCAGAACTTCGTTTGCGAGATCATGGTGTTGTTTCAGCGTTATTGATTCAGCATGCGTTTCCGATAGACGTTAGCGATGAACGGAGAAAATTTGACGTTATGGTTGATGAGATTGATATCCGTATCGGAAGGAAGATTCGCGAGGCACGGATTTTAACCGCAGGAAGCGGCCCCGGCCCGCTGACACAAACCGAACTGGGCGAGGCTGTCGGCGTGAGTTTTCAACAAATACAGAAGTATGAAAACGGCACCAACCGGATTAGCGGGTCCCGTTTGTGGCAAATCGCGGAACACCTTAACCGGCCCATTAGCTTCTTTTTTGAAGGAATCGATGGCGGAAAAAGTATTCCTGTTATTCCCGATAATGCCCTCGTTACGGCAAAGATGTTCCATGAACTGCCGGAGGGTGGCCTCAAGAAACAGGTTTACGGGCTTATAAAATCATTTCACACGGAAAGCGCAGTGAAAAAACGAAAATCGGGATAGGTATTTGAGGACAACATGACTGGGCATGTTCAAATTCCAATAACTGACACCGCATCACCATTGCGTCCGGGTGTCTGGTGGGTCGATGAAACCGGTGATGTTCACTCCGGCGTTGGCGTTGATCAATCGTTCGACAGCCTTTTTTTTCGGCATCTTGGACATATAAAACTTGCGGTCAACTTCCCGCGAATAACCATTTCCTGGGATGTCCACAATGTTTCCGGGGACGCCCTGACGACAGTCATCGATCGCCTGACAAGCTATACCAGTGATCTCGCAGTTCACTTGAAATTCTTTTATTATGGCTGGATCGACGAGCATTTTCCCGACCAGAGAGCTGCGGTCGAGCGCATCCAGGAAATTTCCCGGTTTCAGTCAGTGGAACTGATCCGATCTACCTATATTGAAGAGCATGATATTTCGACGGTATCGGATGCCACAGACCTGATCTCAAATGGATACCGCTTATGGGAGCGGGCCAGTGGCGATTTGAAGCGCACCGATCAGGAAGAATTATGCGGATACCTCCCTCATGTCCTGATCTTTCGCCGCTCACAGAATGATCAAAACCTGGTGTTTAGCCATATCGGCACAAAATCTGTGGCAGCCCAGGTGTATGGCGCTCAATGGGTCACCTCTGCCTTCAACGAGAAATCCGACGCGTCGCTAGAGCCCAGTAATCTGAAGTATGATCTGAAAGTCAGCGAGGCATACAATCGCATCCTCGAAACAGAAGAGCCCAGGTACGATCATGTACGGGCTCTTCTGCATCTCGGTAATCATCTTGAACCGTTCTGGGTCTCATACGAACGGCTGCTTACCTATAGCCTTCTGCATGATGGTTCACCGGCCGTTGTTTGTCTGGTGAACCGGACCCAGAACGTCAGCATACCTCTTGCGGGCGACTCATAAGGTCGGTCAGCTCGCTACCGGTCATCCAAACAAGATACTCATCATAAGGATCGTCATTTCCGGGAATATTCCAGCGGATGCCCTGCGGGTGCATATGCAGATATCCGTTTCGCACGGAAAGTCCGGTTCGAATCACCTTGGGAACGATAAGGCAGTAAAGATAGTCAGGATCAAAACGCCCGAGCGCCATTAACATGGCAAGGTTGGCGAGTTTGGATCCTAACCGAATTCGCCTGTAGCTTTTCTCGACCCAGAGTTCACCGTGATAGCATACGCTGCCGGAAATTTCCCTGGCGGCGCTTGCCCTGTCATATTCCGATTTTTCCACGTCGATCCCCAAACCTTGCGTGCAGTAAAGGGCCGGGTCGCTTTCCCAGTGTTGGGCAAGATTTTTATCAGCCAGATCATCAAACCGGATGGCTTGAACATGCATGAGATTGCCATCGCTATCCACGCCTCGAATCCAGAACCCGGTATCGGGGCCAATATCAGAAAACCTAACATCAAAAATTGGCGTCAAATCACCCTTATCCGAAATACTTTCGACGGTTTCCAAAAATTCATCGAAATCGGTTTTATATTCGATGGTAATTTTACGCCCCTCAAATTCCTGAACCTCCTTTAACAAAGAGAATATTTCGGGGCCAAATTTAGGAGATGAATTGGTCGTCGTTCCGTTGCGTAGTTTTGTTATCGCGTTCATTGTACCTCTCTTTTCATTTCTATTGACACGAGTGCGAAATTATAATGCAATCAGCTTGTTCTCCTGATCAACTGTTTCATTGAAAAAAGTTCAGAAATCTGGATAATCTGCGTGAGCTTACACAACCTTTGATTGCCAATGACCACTTGCACGACTTACTTAACATTGCGTTATATCGCCTGCTGTAAAAAATCGTCCTGATGCGCGCGATCCTATCTAACCATGTTTCAGAAACTGTCCGCTTGGCAACGCCAATCGTTTTGGCGCGATCCGGCATTATTATGATGTCAACAGTCGATATGATCATGGTTGGTCATTACGACTCCAAGGAAATGGCATTTCTAAGCATTGGCAGTTCTGTGATCATGCCG
>JAJFIE010000346.1 GCA_021775275.1 Rhodospirillales bacterium
ATGTGGTATTCCGAAGAAAATGGCACTTGAGCTGTTTAAGCCGTTTATTTATCACAAGCTGGAAATTTACGGACTTGCCAGCACGGTGAAAGCGGCCAAGCGCATGGTGGAAAAGGAACGTCCCGAGGTTTGGGATATTCTGGAGGAAGTCATCCGTGAGCACCCGGTTCTGCTGAACCGTGCGCCGACACTTCACCGTCTTGGGATTCAGGCGTTCGAGCCGGTTCTGATCGAGGGCAAGGCTATCCAGCTTCATCCCCTGGTCTGCGCTGCGTTCAACGCCGACTTCGACGGCGACCAGATGGCTGTTCATGTGCCGTTGTCGCTGGAAGCCCAGCTTGAATCCCGTGTGCTGATGATGTCCACAAACAACATCCTCAGCCCTGCAAATGGCAAGCCGATTATCGTTCCGTCGCAGGATATGGTTCTTGGCCTGTACTACATGACCATGGACCGTACCGGTGAGCCGGGCGAAGGGATGATTTTTGCCGATGTCGGCGAAATTCAGCAGGCGCTGGACGCCGACGTTATCTCGTTGCATTCCAAGGTTACTACCCGTTACAGCGGTGTGGATTCCGAGGGCGAGCCCGTGACTCTTCGCGTTGAAACCACGCCAGGCCGGATGCTGCTGTCGGAAATCCTGCCACGGCATAAGAATATTCCTTTTGAGTTGATCAATCAGTTGTTGACGAAAAAGGAAATCTCCAACCTGATCGACGAAATTTATCGTCATTGCGGTCAGAAGGAGACGGTTATTTTCTGTGACCGGTTAATGGGCTTGGGCTTCGCCAATGCCTGTAAGGCCGGAATTTCTTTCGGCAAGGATGATCTGATTATTCCGGACGAGAAAGAAACTCTGGTTTCAGAAACAGAAACCCTGACCAAGGAATACGAGCAACAGTACCTGGATGGCCTGATCACCCAGGGCGAGAAGTACAACAAGGTGGTTGATGCCTGGTCACATTGTACGGACCGTGTGGCTGATGCCATGATGCAGAAAATTGCAACGACCAATGAAACCTCGGAGGTCAACTCGGTCTATATGATGGCGCATTCCGGTGCGCGTGGTTCCGCTGCCCAGATGAAGCAATTGGCGGGCATGCGTGGCCTGATGGCCAAACCTTCCGGTGAAATCATCGAGACACCGATTATCTCGAACTTCAAGGAAGGCCTGACCGTGCTCGAGTACTTCAACTCGACCCATGGCGCCCGTAAAGGACTGGCCGATACGGCGCTCAAGACAGCGAACTCGGGGTATCTGACCCGTCGTCTTGTCGACGTTGCCCAGGACTGCATCATTCGCGAAGTGGACTGTGGTACCGAAAAAGGCATCACCATTAGCGCCGTGGTCGAAGGGGGTGACGTTATTTCACCGCTGTCCGAACGTATCCTGGGCCGCACGCCGTGTAATGACGTTATTCATCCGGAAACGGGTGATGTGTTGGCAGTGGCTGGCGAGATCATTAACGAAGACCAGTCCCTTGCCATTGAAGAAGCCGACAACGAGTTCGTGCAAATCCGTTCTGTCCTGACCTGTGAAACGACCAGTGGCGTCTGCGCCGCGTGTTATGGTCGTGATCTGGCACGGGGCACCTCGGTGAACATGGGCGAGGCTGTCGGTGTTATCGCGGCCCAGTCCATTGGCGAGCCGGGAACCCAGTTGACCATGCGGACGTTCCATATCGGCGGCGCAGCACAGCGTGGCGCGCAACAGTCCAAGATTGAAGCCGTGTCGGAAGCCAAGGTGAAGTTGAAAAACTGTGCGACGGTCAAGAATTCCAAGGGTGTTCAGGTTGTGATGAGCCGTAATGCGGAACTCACTCTGGTCGATGATCAGGGTCGTGACCGCGCCCGCCACCGTATCCCTTACGGTTCCAAACTGCTGGCCAAGGAAAAGCAGAAGGTCTCCAAGGGTGACAAGCTGGTGGAATGGGATCCCTATACCCTGCCGGTGATTACCGAGAAGGAAGGTATTGCAACCTTCATGGATCTGGTCGAAGGCCTGTCCATGACCGAGCAGGTTGACGAAGCAACCGGCATCGCTTCCAAGGTGGTCATTGACTGGAAGCAACAACCGCGTGGAAACGATCTTAAACCGCGTGTGACCTTGCGTGACGATAAGGGCGAAGTGGTCAATCTGCCGAACGGTATGGAGGCCCGCTATTTCCTTTCTGTCGATGCTATTCTCTCGGTAGAGCCGGGCCAGAAGGTTCATGCCGGTGACGTATTGGCCCGTATTCCCCGTGAATCGGCCAAAACACGTGATATTACCGGTGGTCTGCCGCGTGTTGCGGAATTGTTCGAGGCCCGTAAGCCCAAGGACTATGCGATTATTGCGGAAGCCCCTGGCCGGGTGGAATTCGGCAAGGATTACAAGGCCAAACGTCGTATTGTGGTCGTACCGGACGATGGTGGAGATGCCACGGAATATCTTATTCCAAAGGGCAAACATATCAGTGTGCAGGAAGGCGATTATGTTGAGGTGGGTGACGCCCTGATGGACGGCAACCCGGTTCCGCACGATATCCTTCGCATTCTCGGTGTTGAAGCCCTTGCCGAGTACCTCATAACCGAAATTCAGGACGTCTATCGTCTGCAGGGCGTGAAGATCAGTGACAAGCATATCGAAGTGATTGCGCGCCAGATGCTGCAGAAAGTTGAAGTGACGGATGGTGGCGATACGACATTCCTGATCGGCGAGTTGATCGATCGCATGGAATTCGAGGCCGAAAACAATAAAACCAAGGAAGACGGTGGTCGTGAAGCAGCGGCAACACCGGTTCTGCAAGGTATTACCAAGGCAAGTCTGCAGACGCATTCCTTCATTTCGGCGGCTTCCTTCCAGGAAACCACCCGCGTTCTTACGGAAGCGGCAGTTTCCGGCAAGGTCGATACGCTGATTGGTCTCAAGGAAAATGTCATTGTCGGACGCCCGATTCCTGCGGGTACCGGTAACTACATGAACGACTATCGACAGATCGCGGCTGAACGCGATGCGGAGATGGGATTTCTGGACGAGCCGGAGCCAATGATTGAACCGGACGTTAATGAAGTGATGAGCATCGGCGAATCGGACGCGGAGGCGGCTGTTCCAGCCGAATAAATCCGCCATTTTTCGCCAAATAATGGCGTTTGAACCCGGGGTTGAAGCGTTCCTTCAGCCCCGGGTTTGTCATTTGTTTTGTGTGCAATGCAGCATGGCATCTAACTTATTGAATTTACGGCAATTCTTTTTCTTGACGGGGTATGGGGCCATGCATATAGTGCGCGCACACCGCAGGGAACTGGTGGTAGGTCTTACGGCCTAGACGCAGTTCCGACTGCGTTACGGATTTGAATTTGCGAAAACACGCTCTGGGTGGCCGGCGCCACCAAGAAGCGTTTCGTCTACTCGGGATAGTACGACATATCCTCTCGATGAGGCCCGAATAGATAGAAATGCGTGATTTTCTATCATTTTTAACTGGATTGCGCCCGTTACACGGAAGGACGGAACAGCGATATGCCAACGATTAACCAGCTGATTCGCAAGCCGCGAAAAGACAAGCCGGGCCGGAACAAGGTTCCTGCTCTTGAAGCCTGTCCGCAAAAGCGTGGTGTTTGCACCCGTGTTTACACGACGACCCCGAAAAAGCCGAACTCGGCGCTTCGTAAGGTCGCCCGTGTTCGTCTGACCAACGGTTTCGAGGTCACCAGCTACATTCCCGGCGAAGGCCATAACCTCCAGGAACATTCGGTTGTGATGATCCGTGGTGGTCGTGTGAAGGATCTTCCCGGTGTTCGCTATCATATTATTCGTGGCACGCTCGATACGCAGGGTGTGTCTGATCGCCGTCAGCGCCGTTCGAAATACGGCACGAAGCGGCCGAAGTAGGGAGAGGGCGCCATGTCCCGTCGTCACGCAGCTGAGAAGCGCGAGGTTTTGCCTGATCCGAAGTTTGGTGATCTGGTTGTGACCAAATTCATGAATGCCTTGATGCAGGCCGGTAAGAAATCCACGGTCGAGCGGATCATCTACGGCGCCTTTGACCGGATTCAGGACAAAACCGGCAGCGATCCGGTGAAGGTCTTTCATGAAGCCATCGACAACGTAAAGCCGTCTGTCGAGGTTCGGTCCCGCCGGGTTGGTGGCGCCACCTATCAGGTGCCTGTGGAAGTTCGTTTTGACCGTCGTCAGGCACTGGCCATTCGTTGGCTCGTGGACAACGCCCGCAAGCGTTCTGAAAACACCATGATCGAGCGCCTGTCCGGCGAGCTCATGGATGCTGCCAATAATCGTGGTGCTGCCGTTAAAAAACGGGAAGACACCCACCGCATGGCGGAGGCCAACAAGGCCTTTTCGCATTATCGCTGGTAACGTTTTCTTAGGTGATCTGACATGGCTCGCGTAACTCCCCTCAATATGTACCGCAACATCGGTATTATGGCGCACATTGATGCCGGCAAGACCACGACCACCGAGCGGATTCTGTATTACACGGGCAAATCCTACAAAATCGGCGAAGTCCACGATGGCAATGCCACCATGGACTGGATGGAGCAGGAGCAGGAGCGCGGTATCACCATTACCTCCGCTGCCACCACCTGTTTCTGGAACGATCACCGCATTAACATCATTGATACCCCTGGCCACGTTGATTTCACCATTGAGGTCGAGCGTTCGTTGCGTGTTCTCGATGGCGCTGTAGCGGTATTCGACAGTGTTGCCGGTGTCGAGCCGCAGTCCGAGACCGTTTGGCGTCAGGCAGACCGTTATGAGGTCCCGCGTATCTGTTTCATCAACAAGATGGACCGTATGGGCGCCGACTTCTACCGATGTGTCGATATGATTGTTGACCGTCTGGGCGCCGTGCCGCTGGTTCTCCAGCTTCCCATTGGCGCCGAGTCGGATTTTACCGGCGTCATTGATCTGCTGAAGATGAAGGCGATCATCTGGAAAGATGAAAACCTGGGCGCTGAATTTGAAGAAGTTGATATTCCCGCCGATCTCGCCGAAAAATCGGCTGAGTACCGCGCAACGTTTATTGAAACGGTTATCGATCAAGACGATGCGGCCATGGAAGCCTATCTCGAAGGCGAAGAACCCAGTATCGATACCTTGAAAGAGTGTATCCGCAAGGGCACCCTTTCAGCCTCCTTCGTTCCGGTTCTGTGCGGCAGCGCCTTCAAGAACAAAGGCGTTCAGCCGCTGCTGGATGCTGTTATTGATTACCTGCCCGCGCCGACAGACGTCCCCGCCATTAAAGGGGTTAAGGCCGGTACGGACGAGGAAATCGAACGTCACAATTCCGATGACGAGCCGTTTTCGGCGCTGGCGTTCAAGATCATGAACGATCCGTTTGTTGGTTCGCTGACATTTATCCGGGTTTACTCGGGCGTTCTCAACAGCAGTGACTCGGTTGCCAATACGGTGAAAGACAAACGCGAGCGCGTCGGTCGGATGCTGTTGATGCACTCAAACAGCCGTGAAGATGTGAAAGAAGCCCGCGCCGGTGATATTGTGGCGCTGGCTGGCCTGAAGGCAACCACCACGGGTGACACACTTTGCGCGACCAGTGATGAAGTTATCCTTGAGCGCATGGATTTCCCGGATCCGGTGATCGAAATCGCCGTGGAGCCGAAGACCAAAAGCGATCAGGAAAAAATGGGTGTGGCGCTTCAGCGTCTTGCTGCCGAGGACCCGTCCTTCCGTGTCGCATCGGACATCGAAAGCGGCCAGACCATCATCAAGGGTATGGGCGAATTGCACCTCGATATTCTGGTCGATCGTATGCGCCGGGAATTCAAGGTTGAGGCGAATATCGGTCAGCCGCAGGTGGCCTACCGTGAACGCCTTTCCAAGCCGGCGGATGTTGATTACACCCACAAAAAACAGACGGGTGGTTCCGGTCAGTTCGCTCGTGTGAAGATTAATTTTGAACCGCTACCGGCGGGTTCGGGCTTCGAGTTCGAAAACAAGGTTGTCGGCGGTAACGTTCCCAAGGAATTCATCCCGGGTGTTGAAAAAGGCATCGTCAGCGCCATGGACTCCGGCATCATCGCCGGGTTCCCG
>JAJFIE010000347.1 GCA_021775275.1 Rhodospirillales bacterium
GTCGATTAACGAGGTGCCCTGGAAACAGCCAAATTCATAGTAGTCCCCCTCTACTCCCGATTTCCCGAGAAACTTGAACGCTTGGAACATCGCACCAAATTTGGTCGTCTGTCCTCCTTTACCTATCGCTGGCTCCGGGGCGGTTGCTGGCGGTGACGCTCCTTGTGCCCCGGGCTGGAGCACTGCTGACGCTGGAGCGGTGTATGCCTCATCAACACCTGGCGCATGCGCCGCCAGAAGATCACTGAGAACTTCGTGGGCGGCCCGGTTAAACCGGTCTTTTCGCTTATCGTCAGATAAACTCAAATCAATCGCGAATTGTCGGCAAAACCAGTCAACATACTGTCTGTAGTCCGCACGCATGGCTTCGTGATCCTGCGTCTGCACGGCTTGCCACACGCCTTCGAGGTTTTTGATATCGCCATTAATGGTAACGGCGTCATACTCAACGCGGCCAAATGTGACAATTGGTTTATCGTGGAGTATGGCCTCGAACCCGGTGCCGCTATTTATGGTATAGACGCATTTGGCATTCTCGATGAGGTCATGAATGCTGGCATCTGACCATCGAACGAACGGCCCGATTCCAACTGCCATCAGTGGCTCCATGCTCGACAGTTTGATCGGATGGCCTTTGAAAACTACATGGACGCTGTTTTTATTGGCCCACATGGAAAGGGCTTTAACGAACATTTCTTCGTCAACATCTGAAAAATAGAGGAGCGTTTCGTCGTTGGGAATCTGGCAGGGGAAAAAGATGTAGTCACCTTCGGGAATTAGCCCTTGGGTGCGCATCTCCTCTGCACTCATTCGGTCAGGTTGAACAAACTTGCTATCGTTCCGGATGACCAGACGCTCATGATATTCATCGAACGTTGGAGCATCCGGTATTCCGTCCGTGTAGTCCGTACAGGGATACACGGACGCGCCAGCGCCCCATCCTTTTGAATCCAGACTGAATAACCACTGGGTAACAACCTGCATATAAAAGAAGCATCTGGCGGAAATGCCCTCTATCTGGAAGTCCTGACGATGAGGAATGATCACCGCATCCGCCTGAAGGATATTCACAAGGTCAGACGTAACCCGCCAGTTGTCCAAGGTCAAAATGCGGGCGTTTGCGCCCTGAAGCGTCAGGGCGTGCTGAAGTTGTGTAGCGAAGTCGGGCCAGTTTTGCCGTAATTCCGCTGATTCTTTCGTCGTTGCCTTGGCCCTAAGTTGCGGTGTCACCAGTTGTGCGCGCTTGAAGGATGAATTTATCCTGGGCACAAGAACAAGCACCCGCACACCCTGACCTGAGCCGGTTTCATTCCAAAAATCTAGGCAGATGTTGTCAATAACCGTGTCTTCCCAAAGCTCCTGATAGAGCAACCCGAATTTTTGATCGGTGTATTTCAGATCCCCTTTTCCGGTCCATACTTGGGAGCTATCGTCGAAATCCCAATCCAGATAGGAGTTTGGAAGCTCACCGACAGTCAGGACATTTTCATCCGTTTTCATTTGTTGAAACACGCTTGAAATAACGATCTGGTCCATCGACCAGTATGATGATCCCGACGAAATATTTTCCTGGATTTCACTGGCGATGCGCGTCAGAAATTCTCGCGCGCGATTGGTCGTCGATACGGCAATACCGCCGGCCATTATTTTCTTTGCAGGATGATCACGCATCCGTCGTTTGATGACGATGTCGTTCGTCCGGGCAAGATCAAGCAGGCCCAACAGAGAGCCCCGTATAATACTGTCCGCATCCAGGAGGAAATAGGTAGCGGGAACTGCGTGGCAAATTTCGCTCAACCGGACAAAACGTGCATTTGCATAATAGATCCGTCGATAATCCGGGTCTTCCGGCAAAGGAGGATCATCAAAGGTTATGGTCCAGGACAGATTCCGTAATCCGACCATCAGAATTCCGACGATTTGGTCGAAGTTCCCGTCCGGATTAAAAACATGAAAATGTAACTTGGCCCCCGGCGAGTATTTCTGGATCGAAAAAGCCAGGACAATGCCGTACTCAAGAAAGAAAACGTTGTCACAACCAACGAACACAACCAGATCGTCTTCCCCGGCGTTCGGCAGTTCCCCATACAGAGGAACTTGCTGGCTCATCGAAACTTGGTTTTCATTCATACACACTTAACCTGTCAGCCAATCAACGTGAAGAAACAGTACCACATCACTTGTGTAGTCTAGAGGGCACTTGTTAACAGATTCTGAGCAATTGTATCTTTATGACGATCCTGTTTCGGCCTGAATGGCAAATGCGGAAGCCCCGGAGATTTCCAAAATGAGAATTCCCGTGAAGAGCAAGGACAAAGACCAGCAGATGCGTTCGCTGGTCAATTCGGCAATCGCTCTATTCAATCAGGGGAAATTCGATGAAGCCCTTGATTTGTCGAAAAAGTTCGCGGATCAATACCTTGATGATTGCCTGGATTCCTCGGACATTGACATTCTCGGTGCGCTTCAGGGAATAGTTGAACACGGGACCGATTCAGTCCTTGCAGAGACGGTGAGCGAAAGGAAACGGCAACTCGAACAGTTACCACAAATTGGCTCACTCGCCACATTCTCAGATAACTACACAATAGTTGACCGGAAAATTATTCACGGTGAACCAGCGTTCGTTGCTAACGGACTGTATCCGGTCATTGATAACGTCGTCTATATTCAGGGTGTCCACCACAAATCCTTTGCCAAAGATATTTTCAAAATTCTGGATCCGTTGTTTCAGGAAGGATTGGACAGGTTTCCGGTTATCAAGGCGAAAACGTTTTTTCTTGGCCGGATTCCCGGAAATTTTTGGCATTTCATGTTCAATATTGTTAGCCGATTGTCTTACTTGCCTCTTCTCCAACTGGATAGTTACGAACAGTTTGTGTGCTTCGGTGATGTGAACACGAAACAACGTGAGGTGCTTTTCAACATGGGGGTCCCAAACGAAAAACTGCTCGTCTTGCCTGCAGATCATTCGGGGCATTTTGAAAATCTGACAATCTATCCTTGTGGTGTCCACTCATATACATGCGACAACTCGGAAACCGGGGTAGCGATGTACCATGATGCGAATGCTATCCGGAGTATAAAGGTCAGGATATCGAAGCGGCTTGGCATTGACCAGGATACGCCGAGTGAACCGGTCTTCATCTGGCGAGAACCCGTCGGTCGGAGAGAACTGCAAAATCAGGACGAGATTGTGCGGCGTTTCGGATTCAAGGTATTCGATCCCATGAAACATACGCTGGAAGAAGAGGTGGACATTCTCTCGCACGCCAATCTGGTGATTGGCAGCTATGGCGCCGGGTTAACGTCAATTTTGTTTGCGCCTAAAAATATCAACATCATTCAACTGGGAATTGGCGATATTGACTCAAGCTTTTATGAACTCATCGCACGAGCACTGGATCAGAATTTCATATCATTGACCGGGCGTCCCGCCGACGAAATTGATGCCGGAAACTGGAAAGAAGTTGATCGTGCCAACTACACGGTCGATATAGACGAACTTGTAGAAGCAATCCACACCGCGCAACCCGATGAGCCATTAGGTTGAGTGAAGTTGCCAACAATCTCAACGCACTCAATGATTACTCGAGAGGTCGCTCTTCCCACATGAAATTATCTTTCACAAATTCACCAATGATATTGATGCTTACGCGTTCATGTGTTGCACCGACCCTGGGGGTGACCGAGTGCACGCTGTTGATGGTGTTCAAAAACATCGCATAAGAATTTTGCGTGTAAGGAACCTCGGCAACGGTCCTGAACTGTGTATCAACCACTTCCCGGCCAGCCTCGATATCGATTTCAGAAATATCCCCCATGATTTCGTGAACCGAGAAATTGCCTCCGGCACTCGTATCCTCAC
>JAJFIE010000348.1 GCA_021775275.1 Rhodospirillales bacterium
CCGGCATAACTTCGACATTCCGAAGCAAACTAAGGGACTTGGTGCGGCCGTCGGTCTTGCCGTTTCCCTTTCACTTATGGCACCGGATTCCCCTTATCCGTTGCCGATATTGAGCTCGTTGACAGGGCTGCACGACGCTCGCGTTTCAGGCGTTTCTGAATAACGGGCGGGCAGCGGTGGCTGTCGTAATAAAGTGTCTGACAATGCAGACACTGCATGCACTCATTGGGGTTGATCTGGCCGTTCGGGTGGATGGCCTGAACCATGCACTCCTTGGCGCAACGATGGCATGGTGACCCGCATTCCTTATGGCGTCGCAACCAATCATTCATGCGCATTCGCCCTGGAATACCCAGCGCGCCTCCCAGCGGACAGAGGTAGCGGCAGAAGAACCGCTCAATAAACAGGCCGATGATGAGCAGGATTACCGCATAGGCGACGTAGGGCCATGTGCGCAGGAAGGTCAGTACAATGGATGTTTTGAAGGGCTCGATCTCAGCCAGTTCCTCCGCCAACTCAAAGGAATAGAGCGATACGCCAAACAAGCCCAGGAACACGATGTATTTGACAGGCCAAGCCCGCTCATGGAGCCACCACGGAACAATAACCTGCGGAATTTTCATGTACTTTGCGACGCGATTGAGAAGTTCCTGTAGGGCGCCAAATGGGCAAAGCCACCCGCAGTAAACGCCACGGCCCCAGAACAGGAGAGACGCGGCGACTGCCCCCCACAGAATGAAGATCAGTGGCTCCATCAGGAAGAAGTTCCAACTGAAACCATTGATCAGAGATCCGCCGAAAGTCAGCACGTTGACCACGGAAAGTTGAGCCTGCTGATAGAATCCGATCCAAACAACGGTGAAGGTCAGGAAACCCAAACGGATACGGTCTGTCAGGATGGGGTGCTGAACCAACCAGTCCTGGGAAAAAAAGACAATTGTCAAAAAGCCAAGCGCCAAAACCAGGATACCGATTTCGGGGATTTTGCTCATCCATATCTTCATCCAGAGTGGCGTTTCGCGGTAACCGGTTGCAGCGGTTTCATTAGCATCGTCACCAACGCTCCCGGGTTCCGGTGTGGCGTCAACCATCTTTCGCTCAATATACTTTTCGGGTGGAATGTAGCCGAGATCAAAGGTGATAAACTCTTTCTTGATGGGGCCGACGGCGCGCTGCACCAGCAACTGAATGCGCCACGGTTTAGCCGGATCAAAACCGCTGTCAGCCGGCGTTATGAATAGATCAACGTCTTTGAATTTGGGTGACCCTTCGGCACTGAAATCGCCTAAGCGTTTATGGTGACGATCGCGAAAGCGGACACTGATGTCGCCCTGGATGAGTTGAAAACGATCAAAGATGCCGCCTCGGACGTAGCCCGATCCTTTGAACGAATAGAGCCCATTCCCGGCCATGACGATGGCTGATTCACCTGGATTCAGATTGTTACGCAGGTTTTTATATTCCTGCTCACCCAAAAGGCTCCGGGCAACGCTCGGGATTGCCACTAATGCCGTATAAAGATCGATAAACTGATCTTCGGGATCATCGGTCTCGGTTTTGCCTGCGGCGACCAGTTTCCCGGCTCTTTCGAACGCCGAACTGATTTCACCAACCGACAGCGTCAGACGTCGTACCGAGCCATCCCCGATCATCGTTTGCCAGTTCTCTGTTTGCGCGGGCACATCCTTAATGGAAACAACTTCCTGCGGCCCAGTAGAAATGTCCGGTTTCAGACCGCCGATGGAACGGCTCCGGGCAACCTTGATGGCGGAACGGATGATGGTGTCATCAATGATCATGACGGTGACGGTTGCGCCACTGACGATATCGACGTCATGTTTGTCGCCATCGCCCTTATGCATCGCAATGATATCGAGGTCTTTGTAGTTTTCGATTATAGCGTTGATTTTGCTGACTGGTATGCCGACAAGCACGATGGGCTCGGAATGTTTGACCATCTTGGCTCCGGTGATCACACCCTCGGCATCCATGCCAATGACCACATGAATAGGCTTGCCCGAATACCCGGTAGCATTGACCATGGCCGAATTGAGAAACACGTATCCGACCACGTCATCGCCGCGATAGGCGGCGGCGGCAGGCGGACTGCCTTCTTCCGGACCCAGCCGGTCGGCGCCTGGGATGATTTCTTCGAGAGTGAATTTGTCTTTAAACGAGGCCAACTCATAAGCCGCCAATGCGCCTATGGGAGTGCCAAGCACAATAAGGAAAATTACCAATTTTGCGATTAGACTGGACACAAGTTGACGCAAAATAGCGATCCTATAATGTTCGGGAAACCGTCACATTCAGACTAAGGGTGAGGGTGCACTGCAGCAACACCGAATTCGAGTGATCCAGCGGCTTTCACAACGCAATATTACAGAGTTTTTGCAAATGCATACTTGATTTCTGTTAAGTTTGGGACTGAATTTCTTAGGTAGTATTTGACTATGTCGACGTCGGCGAAATCCATACTTGCCAACATACCGTCCATCGCTTCGTTGGATGAGCTTTACTCCATTGCGTACGGACTCGGAAACAACACGATTCGGGTTTATGAACGCCTCGCAGAAGAGATGGAAACCTTCCAAAATGCAGAGACAGCGCTAGTGTTTAAAAATCTCGCTGATCAGGAAACTGCACAAATCAAGTCAATCTGTGAGCACGCCGATAGTGCGGGCGCCAAAGTCGACAGTAAAATTGGTGATATCTGGCTCGAACGGGATTTAAGAGGCGACCTGGCCCGTGAAATTGCAGAAAACCCTTATCTGCTGACGCCTTATCGCGCAATTCGACTGGCCGTTATCAATAAAGAAAGGGTATTTGAAATTCTCTCCACAATCGCAGCAAGACAAGGTGGTGGTGTCATCCACCGGCATGCCGAGACTCTGGCGCGAGACCTATTATCAAAAATTGCCGAACTTCGCCTGCTCCGTCGTCGGGCATCACGATCCGAAATTAAAACCGCCATTGATGAAGCAGGCCTCGATACCGCGCCCGTTGATATGGATAACTTCAACAGGGTTGTCCAGACGATACACGCAATTATCCGCACCATGATATTCGTCATTCGCGACACTTGGGCATCCGAGATGACACGTGAGACGGAACAGACACTGCAAGAATTGTTAAAAGATTTTCATGACTTTCCCGATGCGGTGGTCGCCAATGAAGACCGAGCGGCTCTCGAAGCCAGGGCGAGACAGAACAACGATGATCTGTTTTCTACCCTCAAAGCGCTGTTGCGCGAGCTGGAATCTGCGGTCGATCTGTTCTTGGGTTACGCCGAGAACACCCCTTCCGAGGAAGTCATTCATGCCGCTCAGATCAAAGC
>JAJFIE010000349.1 GCA_021775275.1 Rhodospirillales bacterium
CCCGGTATCCGGCGCCGCCATGCGATCAGGCCGGTACATGACCTGTCGCAGGGGAAATGCGCCAACCGGGGTGCCGCCATCACCCTCCTGTTTCTCTAAAACAGGACCCGTCGGGCCCAGCGCGCAGCGAAATATTTCATCAAACAAATACAGCGTACCGGGGGCATATACATCAAGAATGGCAGGGCTATCAGTCATAACATGTTGCCCTGACAAGCCGTCGCGGAAGAAATATTACTGTGAGACATCCAGGAATGGCCTGGCGGCCTGTCGTTGCAGGTTCGCACTATCTTGATAGCGAGCCAGAACCTCCGGCATGGCGGTGGCGAACCATCCACTCTGATCGGCGATGCTGCCCGGTGCAGACGTAACATCGGGAATAACGCCGCCATAAGCGGCCGGCGCCGATTTTGGCGCGGCCAAGGTGTCGTCGGGCGATGACCACAGGCTCCAGCGCGGTGCGGCATCGACGGTTTGCGCATAGTTGGCGGCACTTTGTTGTGTTGCGGGTGCCGCTTCTGCTCCAGGCGCGGCGGCATCCTTTAGACCATTAGCGCGCACCGATTGCCCGCTGTAGAGAGCGGAAAGAATGTCTGCGGGCAGGGAATCAAGTGCGACGGGCTCCGGCGATCCGGCAAATCCAATGGCGCGAGAAGCTCCCGCGATTGCCGGCGGCGGCGCTGAATTAAATGTAAATGGCTGATTAGGTGACAAAGGCTCATCTGCCGCTGGTAACGCCGTCGCTGATGGTGCGAGGGATGCGACACTGAAATCACCGGGTGACCCGGGTTGGCCAGAAATCTCTGCATCGGCTGTTTCAATGGAATCCGAGTCATCAGTTTCCAGCGTTCCGCCCGTTAGCAGGGAGACAACATGACCCCCAACACTTTTGCCGGAGATTTCCTCGACCGCTAGATTAGCAATGGCTGTTGCGCCGCCGATGGGGCCAAAAAAGAGGGTCGATCCGGCGACCTGGGCCGGGGCTGAAATTTCATCACCGGTAATGGCGCGGTAGGCGCTGGAAACCAGGGGAATATGCTGGAGCGGGTTGATAACATCGATCAGATCAGCAAAAGAGAGGGATTGTTGGTCCGGGTTGACGGTGGCGGCTATGCGTTGAACCGACCCCCCATGATCGCTGCTGCGCCCCGCACTTTCGCGTGCCGATCCCAGTTGTGAGAGCGCCATTGATTTTTCGAGCCCGGTAACTATCGCGCCTTCTGCCGTGCGCTGAACCAATGGTTCGGCAGATGCCCGTTGAATATTCGGGCGGGAGACTGAATCAATGCGATTTTCGACACTCATGACGGCTCTCTCTGTTCACAATAGTTAACGCAAACAGCGTGCCAATCAATAATAGTATAATTTCAATGAGTTAGATTGTTTTGCGGGCATGGTTTATGCAAACGAGGCAATTGCTGCCTAGTCATGGAGGGAAAAATTACCGGCCCCTACAGATCAGATTAAGTGCCCGCTACGCCGGGCTTTGGTATCGAGATACATTTCGTTGTGCTTGTTGGATGGGAACGAATGCTGCACCCGATCAACGACCTCAACACCACAAGCGGCCAATGCAGATACTTTTTCGGGATTGTTTGTGAGCAACCGGATGCGACTATAGCCCAATTCCCGCAACATTTGCGCCGCCGGCAAATAGACCCGCTCATCCGCGTCGAAACCGAGCTGTTCGTTGGCATCCAGGGTATCAAACCCACGGTCCTGCAATTCGTATGCGCGCAATTTGTTGACGAGACCGATGCCACGACCCTCCTGGGCGAGGTAAAGCAAAACACCGGCCTCAGTCGCAGAAATTTCATCAATAGCGCCGCGTAACTGATCGCCACAGTCACATTTTAAACTACCGAGCAGATCACCGGTAAAACACTCCGAGTGCAGCCGAACCAGGACAGGCTCGTCAGCGCCCGGATTGCCGATAATGATGGCGAGATGTTCAAGCCCGCCATCGACCGGGCGGAACGCAATGATGCGTGTGTTTTCGGCGCTTTCTAATGGTACCCGGGCCTCGCTGACGGCAGTAAGAGATCGCGCAGCAGTTTTGTCGTACTGGAAAACATCTCCTGCATCTACAGTAAACAGATCTTGACGCGCGGCCCATGCGTTCAGATCTTCCGCTGTAGGATCGGAGACTTCTGCAACCATGGCCGCCGGCAGCAGACGCGCCATTTTCGCCATTCGCACGGTGGCGGCTTCGCAGCTGAACCTGTCGGCCTGTGCAACGCGGACTGTGTTGAGCAGGCTGCGCATTTCATGGCCGTCCGTATTGGAGAGCGGGTCCGCCAGATCGCGGACGCCGTTGGCTGAGAGCGGGCCTTCTTGCTTGGCGTCAATCAACATAACATCGGGCAGCACGACGTCGGGATTGGCCCCAGCCAGCTGTAAGACAGTAGCCCGTCGACCGGTGACAGCCAACGCAGGCCGAGAATCTGCCGTATCGGCGAGCAGGGATAAACCGGCATCCGTAACCGCTTCGGCGGCCAACATCAGCACGGCACGGCCACCATGGCCCCGGATTACAACCATCCGCCCGCGCCGCAATTCCGAAATTGCACGATCAACCGCGAGCAAAGATCGCGGTTCCCTTGTGGCAGGCATCTGTACCAGTTCAATATGGCGCTTCATGTTATACCATGGTTCGAAGACAATAGCCCATAACGCCAATGACGACGGACGAGGCATCGTTATTGTATAAAGATGGTATTATTACAAATATAATGTGCCCAGCAGCTTGTATTTGGCATACTGGCATGAAATCACTTATGTGGGTACCGAGCCGACCGAGAGCGGAGACAATAACGTAATGACCAACGGC
The DNA here is from genome assembly GCA_021775275.1 of Rhodospirillales bacterium. GTDB lineage: Bacteria > Pseudomonadota > Alphaproteobacteria > Rhodospirillales > Casp-alpha2 > JAJFIE01. Next base: position 2,831 of record JAJFIE010000349.1, read on the forward strand.
AAACGCGTTCTACTGGTTGATGATGACGACACATTGATCGAGATGCTGACGGACCAGCTCCAGCTTCATGAGGAGTTCAACACGGCTATCGCTCGAAGCGGCGCCGAATCGCTGGAACTTGCGAAACACGACTACTATGACGTGATTATTCTCGACGTGGGCTTGCCGGACATGGATGGACGGGAAGTCTGCCGTTTGATGCGGCGCAATGGTGTCCGTTCACCGATTATCATGCTGACAGGTGCGGACACAGACGCCGACACCATTCTGGGTCTGGATGCAGGCGCCAACGATTATATCACAAAGCCGTTTCGCCTGGGCGTTCTGCTGGCGCGTCTGCGGGCGCATATTCGCCAGCACGAACGCAGCGACGATGCCATGTTTACCATTGGTCCCTACACATTTCAGCCTAGCGCAAAAACGCTTGTACATAACGAAAGCAACAAGAAAGTCCGGCTAACTGATAAAGAGGGGGCAATCCTGAAATACCTGTACCGGGCCGGTGACCGGGTTGTCAGCCGCGATGTCCTGCTGGACGAAGTCTGGGGTTACAATGCCGGCGTGACCACGCATACGCTTGAAACGCATGTGTACCGATTGCGCCAGAAGATCGAGGAAGATCCTTCCAACGCACAAATTCTGGTGACAGAGCCCGGCGGGTACCGTCTGGTTCCCTGATTTTCGCGGTTATCGGGCCATCTGGTTTCGCCAACGAAAAGCGCCCGGCTTGGGGGCAACCGGGCGCCATTCGGCCCCATGGAAGGGACCTAGAGATGGTACGGGGGCACCATCTCTTTTGACGCGCCGCTTGGGGCAGCGCGCGTCTCTCAATATGATCAGGATTCGGAAGATTGAAAAGGGCCGCAGTGTAATTATTTTCAATAAAACCAAAAAACATGGAGTGCTTTTGAAGCAGTGGTTTCGCAGGGGTGAAGGCGGGGATGTAACAGAAAGCGCCTAGTGATTTCCAATCAGCACTTCCCGGCGACCAACCCGGTTGGCCTGACTGACAACACCTTCGGTTTCCATCTGCTCGATTATGCGCGCGGCGCGGTTATAGCCAATCTGTAGGTGGCGTTGGATAAAGCTGGTGGAAGCCTTGCCTTCGCGCGCAACGAGGGCCACAGCCTGATCATACAGCGCATCAGCATTACTTCCTCCGGCGCTGCCGGGTAACGGCGCGTCGGCTTCCGTGGTCACGGCTTCGATATAGCGGGGCTCGCCTTGCGCCTGCAGGTGGCGCACTACATGTTCGACCTCTTCATCCGAGACGAACGGGCCATGGACGCGGGTAACCCTGCCGCCCCCGGCCATGTACAACATATCGCCCTGTCCCAGCAGGTTTTCAGCGCCCTGTTCGCCCAAAATGGTGCGGCTGTCGATTTTGGATGTGACCTGGAAGCTGACCCGTGTGGGGAAATTAGCCTTGATAGTGCCGGTGATGACGTCAACGGATGGGCGCTGTGTGGCCATGATCAGATGAATGCCTGCGGCACGGGCCATTTGCGCCAGACGCTGGATGGCGGCCTCAACATCCTTGCCGGCGACAAGCATAAGGTCCGCCATTTCGTCCACCACCACAACGATGTGCGACAATGGCTCGTTGGCGATGGGCTGGTCTTCATAAACCGGTTTTCCTTCATCATCAAAGCCGGTTTGGACGTGACGGGTGAGAGTTTCGCCACTTTTCTGTGCTTCGACCAGACGGGCGTTGAATCCTGCGACGTTGCGCACGCCGATCTGTGACATGATCCGGTAGCGGTCTTCCATTTCACGCACGGTCCATTTCAGGGCGACGACAGCCTTTGAGGGGTCGGTGACAACCGGCGTCAGCAAATGCGGAATGCCGTCATAGACCGACAGCTCCAGCATCTTTGGATCAATCATGATGAATTTACATTGATCAGGGGACAGGCGGTACAGCAGCGACAGAATCATGGCATTCATGCCAACGGATTTGCCCGAACCGGTCGTGCCCGCGATCAGCAGGTGCGGCATTCGTGTCAGATCAACGCATATGGGTGCGCCACCAATATCCTTCCCCAAAGCCAGTGGCAGGCTCCCGCCTGTTTTCTCAAATGCTTCCGAGGCAAGCAGCTCACGCAGGCCCACCATTTCCCGCGATACATTGGGCAATTCAATGCCAATAACGCTGCGCCCAGGAACTACGGCGACACGAACGGAGATGGCGCTCATGGAGCGTGCTATATCATCAGACAAGCCATCCACGCGGGACGTTTTGGTGCCCGGCGCGGGTTCCAGTTCATACAACGTTACAACCGGGCCGGGGCGAACCTTGACGATTTCACCCCGAATTCCAAAGTCTTCCAGAACGGAAGACAAAAATGCCGCGTTCTGTTCCAGCGAGTCCTTGTTGACGAGGGACTGTCGTTTTTTTGGGACGATTTCGTCTAACAGGTCCAGCGGCGGCATGGTGTACACACCATCATTGTCACCAAGATCAAGAACCTTTTGGCGCTCTTTTTCTGCCTTGCGACCCGCCTTTGCGCGGGATTTTTTCGGCTCAACGATGGCATCAAGCGCCTTTCGCTTGCGCCGCGACCGCGCGGTTTTTCCTGTGGGTCCATCGGATGAGACTGCTGTGCGCTGTCGCCGCCGCGTGGGCGCATTACCATTGTCACCGGCATCGCCGTCCTCATCGCTCTCGTCGAAGTCCGTCTCGTCGTGTTCATCGAAACCGGGGGCTACTCGTTCTCCGAAATTGCGGAGTGCGCCGAATGACCGACCAGTCATTCGAATACCGTTTAAAGCGCCGGTTGCCGTCAGATGGAAAGCATGCCCCAATGACCGCCAGTCCTGCCACGACCAACCCAACACATAAATCGTCGTGGCAACGCTAAAGCTACCAATGACCGCCGCCAACGTGGCTGGACCATATACGGGGTGCGCCATGGATGCGAACGGCGAAGCCAGATCAAACAGTGCGCGACCGGTAAACCCACCCAACCCCGTCACAAGCGGCCAGTTTCCGGGTACGGACAGCGTGCTGACAGCCATTGCGGCAAACAGTATTGCTGCAATAAGCAGGATAAATCTTGCGGCGGCGTGATGAATGGGGTGTTTCCGCAAAAGCTGTACGCCCCACGCCAACAAGGCCAATGCTGGCAATACTGCTGCGATGCCTACACTTTGCAGGCCGATATCCGCCGCGGTTGCGCCCATGGGGCCAAGGATGTTGCGAACGGGTTGATCCGTTGCGTTGTTCAGTGACGGATCGGTCGCCGAATATGTTGCCAACGCGGTGATAATCGCACCCGCAGCGAGGCAAAGCGCCACGCCAGTGAACTCTGCCGTGCGGCGCTTCAGAAAGTCGACGACGGCTGTCGGCAACAAGGCGCTGTCAGGCGCGGATGTCAGTGTTCTCGCCATGATAAACTTGTATCGCGGGAGGTCTTTACAAGACCTTAACAAGACGCTCACAAGCAGTCCGGATCGTGGCTTCATCATTGACCAACGCAATCCGGATATAGGATGCGCCGGGGTTGTTCCCCTGCGGGTCGTCGCGCGATGTATGTGCGCCCGGAAGCACTTTAACGCCGGCATCGCGCCACAATGTTTTTGCCGCCGCCTCACCATCGCCCACATCAAGCCACAGGAAAAAACCTCCGGGCGGGCGGTAGAAGCCAAACCGGTCACCGATGACGGCTTCCGCCACGTCTATATTCCGCCGGTAATAGGCGCGGATGTCTTCCACGTGACGATCATCATTCCACAGGGCAACAGACGCCGCATCGATAGGAAATGGGATACTGGCGGCAATATAGCTGCGAAACCGGCCGTATCCTTCAATAATCACAGGATCGCCCGCAACAAACCCTGAACGCAGGCCCGCACCGTTTGAGCGCTTTGAGAGCGAATTAACGACGATCACCCGATCATAGAGCGATCCGTCATTTGCATCCGAACTTTCTGCCACTTCATGGCAAACCTGTAAGGCGCTTGGCGGTGGCGTGTGATCATAGATTTCCGCATAGCATTCGTCTGAGACCACCACAAAGTCATGCTGCCGCGCCAGTCGAATGGCGTGCTCCAGGTATTCGGTTGTGGCGATAACCCCTTGCGGGTTAGCCGGGGAGCACACGAACAGAATGGAAAGGCGCTCCAGTGTTTCCGCATCCAGAGAATCTAAATCAGGCAGGAATCCGGTTTCGTGCGTCGCGGACAGATACAGGGATTCCGCACCACTGGCCAGCGCACCGGTGCCGTAGACGTGATAAAACGGGTTGGGCATGGCGACAATGGGGCGCTTGCCGTTCTTGGTTTCGGGAACAAGCCATGTGGGCAGCAGATAGAGCGCTTCTCGCGACCCGGCGCATGCCAGAATATGCGTTTGCGGATCCAGGTCATTCGGCGTCAGGCCGAACCGGCGGTCCAGCCATCCGGCAATGGCGCCGCGCAATTCCGGCGTTCCAGCAAAGGGCGGATAATTGTTCCAGCAATGATCGTGGTCCTGCACGATAGTCGATACCCAGGACGGCACGGGCTGTTGCGGCTCACCCACTGCCAAAGAAATTGGCGTTACATTGTCTGGCGAACCAATCCCCTCCAATAGGGAGCGCAACCGGTCAAACGGATAATCCGGCAAAGTTTCCAGGCGGGGATTGATGTTCATGCTGTTTCCAGGGGACCAGAAAATAATTACGGGACAACCGACTGGAAATCTTTTTGGGCGGTTTAAGCCTCAGCAGCAAGGCAATCTTTTTTGTAGCTTATTGAAATAGAATACGGGTCGGTCGCACAAAGGTGGGGATAAGGAGGCGTGCGACCGACCCGCGAGGTTGTCGTTGATGCTCAGATCTTGTGAGAACCGTGGCCGAACTCAGGATAGGCTTCGAGCCCGAGTTCCATCTTGTCCAGACCCTCAAACTCTTCTTCTTCACTGACCCTGAGCCCGATGATGGCGTCAATGATCTTCCACACCACGAAGCTGGAACCGAACACGAAGATGCCAATGGCCACAATACCAACCAGCTGTGTCGTGAAGGAGGCATTCGGATTTGTCAGCGGCACAGCGATGGTGCCCCAAATACCTGCCGCCAGATGGACGGGAATGGCTCCGACCACATCATCAATACGCAGACGGTCCAACAATGGGACAACGAGAACGACGATGCCGCCACCGACGGCCCCGATGCAAATGGCCTGCCATATGGCTGGCGTGTCCGGTCCCGCAGTTATGCTGACCAAACCAGCCAGAGCGCCGTTCAGCACCATGGAAAGATCGCATTTTTTATAGATGATCTGTGTCAGCGCCATGGTTGCCAGCACGCCACCGGCTGCTGCCATGTTGGTGTTGGCGTAGATAATCGCGATAGCGGCTGAATCCGCCGCACTGCCGAGCGCCAATTGTGACCCGCCGTTGAACCCGAACCATCCGAACCACAAAAGAAACGTACCAAGCGTTGCCAGGGGTAACGAAGAGCCGGGAATTGGTGTAATCCGGCCACCAGAGCCAAATTTACCCCTGCGCGCGCCAATGACGATGGCGCCTGTCAGAGCGGCCCAACCACCGGCAGAGTGTACGATAGT
>JAJFIE010000350.1 GCA_021775275.1 Rhodospirillales bacterium
CCGCGGCCAGAATTTCACCTATGACATGTTTGAACTGGCGGACTATTACAAAGAATATTGCCTGACAATGGATCACTGGCATGAGGTTCTGCCGGGGAAAGTTCTGGATGTGCACTACGAAGAGACGGTCACCGATCTTGAAGGTCAGGTAGCCCGCATTCTGGAGCACTGCGGCCTGCCGTTTGAAGAAAATTGCGTGCGGTTTCACGAGACCGAGCGGCCCGTCAAGACGGCAAGTTCCGAGCAGGTCCGCCAGCCGATTTACACCGGCGGCATGGGCAAATGGCGTAAATACGAACGCCACCTGGGAGACTGGAAGGAAGAACTCGGCCCGATAATTGATGGCCTGCCTGACGTGGTCAGGAACGCGGGCCTCTGAATGGCGTTTTAAATAACCTTTGCTAAAAGGGCCAAACCGCCAGTCCGTGAATCGCGTTGCGGACATCCATGGACAGATTAACCGACAGCAGCGTCTTTGATTCCTGCAGGTCATGCAGCGCGATCGTTGAGGGTGAAGATCCGGCCGCCACGATCCGCTCATTGATCAGGCATAAGCCACGGCCAAAACCCTGCCGGGCAACCCGGGTATCATCGATACCCTTGTTCTCGATATCCGCGGGATCGTACCTGGGCACCTTCACGGCCCGGTCTTCATCACCAGAGCGCGATGCATAACGCACCGCATCAGCTTTGCTGTCATAAAACAAAACGCCGTCCCGGTAGGGCTGTGCGTTGTGTGTTCCCTCCGGCAGAGTAACTGACATATAAACGGTTTCACCATTGAAGTGCAGCATGCCGCCGGATTTCATACCTGAAATGTACATACCGTTGTCATTGGTGTGGACATTATTGAGGTGCAGTTTGTTGAGCAGCAGCGGTCCTTCGTCGCCCATCGGGTCATAAACCGACCCCTTGAAGTCAAAGCGATCAAGATCGACATGCAGTGCCCAGAAGAATTTCTTTTTGTCCAGGTCAAAACTGAGAATGCTGTCAAATCCTGTGGAGGTGATATGCAGGGTGCGTTCGTAAATGCTCATCTCATGGGCGTGTTTAAGATACCGGTTGCGCCAGGACCCAATAAGTTTGAAATCCGGCGTATAAGCAAAAAGCTCGTCACTTGCCACGATATAAACGGTCTCACCGTCAATGGCGATACCGCGCAAGCCGCGGTCCCAGCCACGTCCCCGCCAGTCGATATCCGTTGTGTTCCAGTCGATGACCTGGCGCACGTCCTGCGCTTCGAGGTCGAGGACATAGACTCCACCATGGCTTTCGCCCTGTTGGCTGCCACGGACAACGGAGGTCGTGATTAGTTTAGGCATGTTGCGATTGTACCCTCTCTCCAAACGAAAACGGCCGCCCCGGATGAGGGGGCGGCCGCATTTTGTCTACTTCAAATCTCTAGAATCGATAGGTCAACCTTAAGCTGGTCGTCCGCGGCCTGGCGAGATTATTCGTATCGCCAAAGCCCGGATGGCCCCAGAAATTCCCGTAGAACCCGGCGCCATCGTCAGTAAACGTATTCGCTCTCGCATTCGTCAGGTTTCGAACAAAGAGGGTCACTGCCCAGCTCTCTCTCTCGTAGCCCATCTGGAAGTTAGCCTTCGTGAAACTGTCTACGTCTTCCTTCGCTCCCGGTACAAAGTCCGGGCTGGCCGGGTTCGCTTCGTCGGCTCTCCACAATTCTGAATACATGGCGCCCACGTAATAGCCGTCAAGCCGGAGCCATACATCCCCACCCAACACATCCCGAATTGTGTAATCAGCGGCAAGCGAATATTTCTCTGTCGCTGATTCGGGCATCTGGGTACGGGCCGTCATTTCCAGTATGCCTTCCTTGGTAATGAAATCATCCGTGTAATACGGATCACCCTTATAAAAGTTGCCGGATATTCTGAGGTTATCTGTAGCCCGCCAGTCGAAGTCCACCTCAATACCGAGGTTGCGGCCGCCACCGCCATTAGCCTGTCCTCTCAACCACCACAAGCCATTCTGATCGGAACGGACAGATAACTGAATGTCTTCCCATTCCATGTAAAAGACCGAGGCATTTATCTGCAGTTTATTGTTGAACCATTCCGATTTGATGCCGGTTTCATAGTTATTTAATTTATCCGGATCATACAATTGATCAACAAAGTTGACTCTGACTGCTTTCGGATTGTTGTGACCGCCCAGCCGGAAGCCCTGACTGAACAGAGCGTAAACCATTTGATCTTCGCTCAGGTTCCAGCTCAGTCCGAACTTCCAGAACGTATCGCTGTCTTTGCCGTCTTCAATACTGGCACTTTCACCGTCAAGCAAGATAGCTTCGACAGGCATGTGCAAAGGCCATTGACGGTCATTGACCGTAAAGCGATCAAACTCGAACCACCGAACACCAACGGTAGCTTTCAACTCGTCGGTAAAATGATAGTCAACCTCGCCAAACGCAGCAATTTGCGACCTGTCGCGGCGATAACTGTCCTGGTACCACGTGTTGTTAACTTCTGGTGCAGGACATTGGACACCCTCGAAACCCTGGTCGACAAGATCGCAACTTCTCCACTGTGTGTAGCGCCAGTGTTTCGTGGTGTCGAGGTTCGGGATAGTACCGTCATCGACCCAACCGTCTTTGAAGTTTTCATAGAAGGCGCCAACCATCCACTGAAATCGGCTTTCGGTCGTGGACACGAGGCGCAGTTCGTTCGTAATGCGAGTCGATTCCTGCAGGCTGCGATATATGCCACCGTTGTAGTCCGTATCGTATTTATCGTAATAGTTATAGGCTGCTACCGGATAACCCCAGTACGTGTCATACCAATTTCTCCACGCCGACCAATACTGGCCTTTGAGGCGTGTGTGGTAGGCCTCATAGTGCGTGTTGTCGAACTGATAGGACTGGTCGCGCTCTGCATAGCCGAATGAATTGGTGAGTCGGGCAAAGCCGAGGTCACCTTCAACAGTGAGTGCACCCACCCACCAATTGTCTTTACGCCATTCATCGCTGAATCGGGCCACTTTATAGTCGCCAATCGCGGTGTCTGAAAACCAAACGCCGGTTGTTTTCGAATCCTGGGCCATATAGGTGCCGAGGACGCTCCATTCATCACTCGCGTTCCACAGGGCGGATATGCGGCCACCCGTCATCTCGTAGTCGTTGAAATTTTCTTCTTCCAGACCGGCGTTATCCGGGGTCGCGCTGTTGAGATGACCCTGCTGATCGACGGGGTTGAATGGACCGATCGCGTACTGACCAAAGTCACGGTCACAACCTGCGCCTGGTGCACACACGCTATGGGGCGCTGTGGAATAAACGTTATCAATGTAACCGCCGTCTTTGTTGTGATAGCCAACAAGGCGGATGGCGAAATTGTCAGACACCGGAATATTCAGGTGACCGTTCAGGTCGTAACTTTCCTCACCGCCTTGTGTCGTCTTGATCTCGCCAACAACCTGGCCGGAGAATTCGCCAAATCGGGGTTTGTTCGTGATGACGCGAAGCGTTCCTGCCTGGGAACTCGAACCAAAGAGCGTCCCTTGCGGCCCGGGCAGTGATTCGACACGCTCGATATCAACCATGCGGGGATCTAGCTGTGTCGTGCTCATCGTCATCGGCATTTCGTCAAGATACACGGCGACCTGGCTGTCCAGCCGCCACGAGCCGCCGGCTGAAATGCCCCGATACACTAATTCGTTACGGCCCGCTCTGTTGGATGACAAGGAGATGCTGGGCAGGTTGGTCGCCACGTCGGCCATATCGAGGATGACGCGGCGTTCAATTTCCATGGTGGAGAAGGCAGTGATTGCCTGGGGTACATCCTGAATGCTCTCGTTCCGCTTCGTCGCGGTAACGATAATTTCTTCAATCCCTAGGTCATCACTGTCCTGCGCAATTGCCGGCGCAGCTGGATACAGCGAGTACAAGACTGCCGCAGCCAATGGAGTCAGTGCAAAGCGATTCTGGTCATTGTCGGCAAGTGCCGGGCGTTTCTTCGTCATCTTCCAGTCCCCCGCAATCTTTGCTATCAAACTGTAGAATTATCGGATTTTTGCGACTTGCATAGCCGCCAACCACATCAACTACGTCGATATGCGATTTGGAATACCATACTGCATGCCGCAAAAAATGATGTCAAGCTCACGCCGGCGCAGGCCAGTCAAAGCGGTGCCTGCAGCCTGACTGACGATTTATCTGCATACCTCCAGGTCGACATTTCGACAGCAATCACCCTGGCGCGCTCATGCTCGCCTGGTACGAGTATTACGATTTCAGTTGCCTGTTGATCTTCCGTCGTCACTATTCTTCACCCACTATCATCCGGTGCTCGCCATCTTGGCGATCTGAATGTCCTGGATCGCAATTCCTGTCAGATCTGCCACCGTAATTTGCTGGTCGTCAGCTCGACCCAGGGTCGCATCCCTGATGACGTTGCCGAGCTCAACAATGGACGCTTCGGTAATCGAGCCGTCCTTGACCGCGTGAAAGCACTCACCGTGATCGACACATTGGGAAATACTGTCGGCCACAACAACATCGGCCCTGCCCAGCAACGCGGACTCGAGCTCTTGCTTGCCATGATCGTCGGATCCCATCGCCGTGATGTGGGT
>JAJFIE010000036.1 GCA_021775275.1 Rhodospirillales bacterium
GGCGGTATAGCCCCTAGCCAGAGGGCTCCGAATAAAAACCTGGACGAAGGTGTTGAAACCAAAACTGAAGCGGTTCATGGGCTCCAGCGGGTCACCGTTGCCTTCATCGTCACCCTCATCGCCTGCCGCAAGGTCATCCAGATCATCCATCCCGCCGTCGTCTTCATCCATTGCCGGTGTGACAACGGGGGTGCCGGACACCGTATTGCCTGAAGAGTACGGTTGCGGGGCCGCCTCCAAATCGAATGGATGGGGCTGATTGAGAAATATGCTCATGTCATAGGCGGTGGCGTAGGACCCCGCCCGCGCTTCGGTCGGGGCAAGCAGACAGGCCAGCACAAACATACTGCCGACAAGCACGAGCGTATCAAAGGAGTCCCGGCCACGAGAAAGCCGTGCGTCCACTCTCATTCCTGATCCACTCCTGATCCCCTGGGCCAACTCAGCCCTTCATTGGTCTGCGAGCGTCTTGCTGCGCCACCTGACCATAACCAGGCCAGACCATAACGGACGGATGAGGTAATTCCGAGCACTTTTAACGAGGTGGCCCAGGCGTCAAAAATGCTTTTCCTGAAGCTTGCGAACTTCGACCATCTTGTTGCCCGCACTAATCGCCTGATAGAGCGTTGTGATGCCACGCGCGCCTAACATATCCAGCATGCGGTGGAAGATGTGCGCCGTGACAATGGAATCCCCCAATGCCGTATGGCGACCTTCGACAGTGACCCCGAGCCGTTCGGCAATGGCGTCGAGGGTGTGATTGGGCGTCTCGTTATGCAGGAAAACCGACAGCAACAGGGTGTCGAGAACGATGTTGTCCCAGATCACACCGGTGGCCTGTTCCTTGAGCTTCAGGAATTTCATGTCAAACGCCGCATTGTGGGCGACCAGAACAGCATCGTCCGCCCATTTCCTGAACTCGGGAATGACCGTCCCGATATCCGCCTCGTCGGCCACCATCTCGTCCGTGATGCCATGAAACCGGATAGAGGCCTTGGGGATCGCGCGACGGGGATTGACCAGAGCGCTGAACACGTCGCCTTCACGAACCGCGCCATCCACAACTTTAATCCCGGCGATGGAAATGATCTCGTCGCCTTCCGAAGGTTTCAGTCCCGTGGTTTCCGTATCAAATACCACGAATGTCAGGTCGCGGAGTTTCTTGCCGCCCAGTTCATCCAGATGCATGGGTTGGTTCAGCAGATCAAAGTCATAGAACTCCGGCCTGTCCGGCAGCTTGGCCGTGTATTTTTTACGGGCAATGAGAATACGGTCCAGGATGAACCACGCGATCATCAGCATGGCCCCGGTCGTCAGCCCCGCCGCCCATCCGCCAAGGCCGGCAACATACATGGCGGCGGCCATGATCGCGGCATGCAGAACAATGAGCACGGCGAAGCACGCCAGCATGAGGCGGCGAATTCCCACGGTCCTCAGGTCGATACGGCCTATGCGCAACGGCGCATCCTCCCCATTTGGCGCCTTCCGGCGCTCATCCTGTAAGGTATCATAACATGCCCATGAACGATGAAAATTGATCCTGGGCAATTTCCGGTTTTCCCACGCGTTGCGCATTCGCCGCGTTTCCGATAAAACCCCGTTCAATCAATTCAGATGAGAGAACAGCAGACCATGGCCAGCTACCAGTACGCCTTTGTGATGAAGAACCTTTCCAAGACCTATCCCGGCGGGAAAGAGGTTTTGAAAGGCATCACGCTTCAGTTTTTACCCGACGCCAAAATCGGTGTGCTGGGCCACAATGGCGCGGGCAAATCCACACTTATGCGCATCATGGCGGGCCTGGATACGGAATTTAATGGCGAAGCCTGGGCCGCCGACGGCATCCGGGTCGGATACCTCGAACAGGAGCCGGACCTCGACCCGGCCAAGACCGTGGAAGAAAATGTCACCGAAGGCATGGGCGGCACCAAGGCGCTGCTGGATCGTTTTAACGAGATTTCCAACAAATTCGCCGAACCCATGGACGATGACGAGATGAACACACTGCTCGCCGAACAGGGTGACTTGCAGGAACAGATCGACGCCGTGGACGGTTGGGATCTGGAACGTACCATCGATATCGCCATGGATGCCTTGCGCTGTCCGCCCGCAGAATCCGAAGTCACCAATCTGTCAGGCGGTGAGCGCCGCCGGGTCGCCCTGTGCCGTCTGCTGCTCCAGAAACCGGAAATTCTGCTGCTCGATGAGCCCACCAACCATCTGGATGCGGAATCCGTTGCGTGGCTGGAACATCACCTGCACGCGTATCCCGGTATGGTCATGATCGTGACCCATGATCGCTACTTCCTCGATAACGTCACCGGTTGGATTCTGGAAATCGACCGCGGTCGCGGCATCCCCTACGAAGGGAACTATTCATCGTGGCTGGAGCAGCAGGAGAAACGTCTGCGGCAGGAAGCCCGGGAAGACGACGCCCGCCAACGTACCCTGAAGCACGAACTGGAATGGATCAGGACGTCACCGAAAGGCCGCCACGCCAAATCCAAGGCGCGTATCACGGCCTATGACGACCTGCTGGCGAAGGCCCAGGAAAAACGCATCGGCCAGGCCCAGATCATGATCCCGCCGGGGCCGCGCCTCGGTGATCTGGTCATCGAAGCCAATGACGTCAGCAAGGCCTTCGGCGACAAGCTGTTGATGGATGATCTGTCCTTCAGGTTGCCGCCGGGCGGTATCGTCGGTGTGATCGGCCCCAACGGCGCGGGCAAGACCACGCTGTTTAAAATGATCACCGGGCAGGACACCCCCGACGGCGGGTCATTGCGCATCGGTGACACGGTTCAACTGGGCTACGTGGACCAAAGCCGCGACACCCTCGCCGGCGATAAAACCGTGTGGGAGGAAATATCCGGCGGTCTCGATATTCTCACCCTGGGCAAACGCGAACTGGCGAGCCGCGCATATGTGTCATGGTTCAATTTCAAGGGCGGCGACCAGCAGAAAAAGGTCGGCCAGCTATCGGGGGGTGAACGCAATCGCGTGCATCTGGCCAAGATGCTGCAATCGGAAGCCAACGTGCTGCTGCTGGATGAGCCGACCAATGATCTCGACGTGGAAACCCTGCGCGCACTGGAAGACGCGTTGGCGGAATTCGCCGGATGCGCCGTGGTGATCAGCCATGATCGCTGGTTCCTCGATCGTCTGGCCACGCATATTCTGGCCTTCGAAGGCGACAGCCAGGTTGAGTGGTTCGAAGGCAACTACGAAGAATATGAAGAAGACAAACACCGCCGCCTCGGCACCGACGCCGACCAGCCGCACCGGATCAAGTATAAGCCGTTGCGGCGATAAAGAGCGCTCCCAATTCAGGAGCGCCCCTATCTGTTCGTGTTACGCCGGGACAAATGCCATCCGAATGATTGCGTGGCCTGACGTTTCATGAATGGACTCCGCTATTGGTTGGAACCCATAGGCATCATAGAACCGACGTCCGATCACATTGGCTTTGAATACTTCGACCTTCAGAAGCCCTTTTTCGGCTACGGCTTTGTCCATCAAAGCCCTGCCAAATCCTCGCCCATGATAGCGCGGGTCAAGAAACAGTCCGCCGACTTCATCGTCGACGAGGGCAATGAAACCGACGACTTTGCCATCCACCTCCATGACCCATATTTCGGCGAAGGCTGTGTAGACATTCCGCACATTATCAGCCTCTTGGTCTAGAAACTCTGTTGACAGAAATGGGTGAGCAAGTTCACTTGCGATCCGCCATGATGAAACCACAGCATCAGCGTCTTCTTCTGTATATTTCCTGATCATTGTCAGACATATCTTTCCTGCATCGATCACCACAACAATGGTGCCGGTCAAAATTTTTGGATAGGGCAAGGGAATAGGACCGCCGTGCAAATGCACTGACAGCTTCACCTATTCTACTTGGAAAGGGTCACCCTTTGGCTTCCCAATATCAACGGGACATAAAATCTCCGGTTAAAGTCGGGGCAGCCTAAGTCGCAGGAACGAGGATGTAAATTGCGATCTGAAATTATAATTTTGCTTGGTCTAAATCACTTTAGGCGCATCAAGTGCAAGCCTCTGGCGGCGTGGGTGGTGGCTTAGGTAATGACCTCGCCTTGGCTTAGCACATGCTTCGCAATTTCTGCGCCTTTTGGATTTGGGCCAGCGAATAATAGGTAGTAGAGAGGTGTACCGTGGCTGTTTCGAATCAACCGGGCGGGGGTCGAGTATCCAAATTCAT
>JAJFIE010000351.1 GCA_021775275.1 Rhodospirillales bacterium
CGTACCTACAATGGCCTGCCCGCCGACCCGCTAAGGCGGCTACGGGAACTGGAGCGGGAAAATTTACGCCTGAAACGCGCCGTCGCCGACATTACGGTGGAAATGTTGATCCTGAAGGAAAGTGTCGCGCTAAATGATCGCCCCATTCAACGCACCGGTTGCCGCCCCCGTAATCGTTGATACGGTTGTCCGCAGGTTATATCTTCTGAAATTGTATTTCTCGAACAAGGGCTAACTGGGTGAGCAAGAGACACAAAGACCTGACGCGGGATTTCTATCTGAACGTCGTAAGCACGGCGGATACCACACGAATTTCTGAATTCTGTCATGACCAAATGACATTCAGAAGCTCTCTCGGTCACTTCAAGGATGGCGTTGACGGGTTTGCAGAATTCCTGACATCCCTGGGCAGCGCACTGGATGAATTTCAGTGTTCCATCGATGATATTATTTCAGAACGCAACAAAGTCTGTGCGCGATTCACCTTTTCGGGCGTTCACGCTGGTGATCTATTGTTATTCCATGCGACGGGAGCGCGCGTTCACTGGGAAGGCGTGGCGTTGATTACTTTCAAGTCCGGCAAAATTATCGATATCTGGACGCTGGGCGATGTCCGCAGCCTGCTCCGGCAACTGGCCGATGCCAGCAGCGCATAGATAAACTATTCTTCACGTCCTTTGACGGCTTCCAGCACCTTCACCATATGATCGCAGGCGGTTTTTACATCCTGCGTGGATCCTGAAAGAAACACGCGCCCGGTGGCGCCAATCATCTGGATGTCGACAATGGTCACGTTGGGCGCGACCTTTTCCGCTTCGTTAACGGCGTGGGCGGCAAACAGGGCCGGCATCATTTCCACCAATACCAGTGATTCGCCCGGCAGGATCATGGAAGCGTCCCGGTTCCGGTTCAGGATCACGGCATGCCTGTCGGTGACCTCTTCGATGATATCGGTATAGAGTATCTTTGGTTTGAGCTGATCCGCGGCCTTGGCGCCAATTCCTTCGAGGATCGCCTCGCCGGCCTTTTCCAGATCGTCTGCCTCAAAACTGTGGACCTCCAGGATACCGAACTGGCGCTCCACATACAGGATGCCGGGTTCCGCATTGGGGACGTTCTTAAGGGCAAGGTCCGTTACCCGGTGAATGGCGAGAGCTGGCGCAATCTCGACTATCAGCGAGTGAATGCCTTCAAGCGGCACATACCCGCGCCCCCGTACCGGTGTCGCCAGATAGGCTGCGAACTGCCGTTGCAGGTTTTCCAGGCGAAGATAGACGCGCATGTCGGCCATTGCCGTTTCCCGTTTTCCGAAACGTAGATGAACATCATGTCAGTCCGGGTCGCATCCTGCTCCACCCCGTTATGTATGGTGCAGGGGCGATCCCGATATCGCCACCCCGATACTGTCATCCGGGGCGGCGTACTGACTTATTTTGCGACGAACGCCTTCGATACGTCAGGGTGTGGGCGTGGAATGACGTGAACGGAGACCACGTCGCCATCAGATGAATCCGCTTCAGCGCCCGCTTCCGTGGCCGCTTTCACCGCACCGACATCGCCCTGAACCAGAACGGATACCAGACCTGCGCCGACCTGTTCACGACCGAGAATGGTCACATTGGCCGCCTTGACCATCGCGTCCGCTGCGGCAAAAGCCGCCACGTAACCTTTCGTTTCTACAAATCCGATAGCATTGGACATGATTTCCTCCTTCATATTGCAAACGGTTAATACAATGACTTTATTTCTGTTTAGATTTACTTGCGGGCTTTCGGTTTGGCCCGCCAGCGCTCCCGGAACCTGGTTCTTCATCAATGGAGCCGATCACCAGTGCGTCAACCACCGCTGATGCGTTATCGAACCACGATCTGGCAACTGAGCCCTGAGTAACCAGAACACGCTCATCTTCCAGGCATCCCAATGGATCGAATGCGATAATCCGCTCCCCTGAACCACCGCCTACCGACGGATCGAGATCAATTTCCAGCAATGCGCCGCTGGGCAGTTCGGACAGGCGTTTGGTCGCCCATACCCGTCCGACCACGCGTCCGGTTTTCATGGCCGCCTCCTTATCAGTTCGATTTTCAGTTCACGCGCACGATCCCTGGCAAGCGGTGTTACCACCGCTGCCCGGCCGATTTCTACACGTGTATGGGTTCTGGCAATCTCGGTAATCTTCGTTTCGTTCAGAACGCCCTTATCAAATACACAGGCGTCACTGCCGGCAGGTTGAACTGTTGTATTACCGGGTTGTGCCGGGTCGACGCCTGCCATTGTGAACCGGACCTTTCCCGAGGCCATGGCGCTTCGGATATCCCCGGCATCAGCGAGGTTCAAAATACGGCCGATAAACAAATTCAGATCGAAATCATCGGTGAGTTGTACGGGGATAGATGATGCGCCATGGCGCTGCAAATCAGCCCGGATTTGTGCCGCTATATCGACCCCCGGAGAAGGCGATACGGCAGAGGCATTTGGTCCGGCGCTTCGCAGTGCTTCACGAACCATGAGGCGGATTTCATCACTGGTGGGTGTCTGACCCATGGTCTACATCCTCGCCTGCAAGGCGCCCTCCGCCGCGTGGGCGGCGGCGCGAATATCGGATTCCTGGCCACTGAGATAGAGTCTTCCGGTTGCTCCCATCATGCGGTAATCCACGACTTTGACGTCGGCAGCCTTTTCCGCTTCATTGGCGGCGAGGATTGAATACGCGGCGGGTTGCATTTCCAGAACGAACAGGGATTCACCCGGCAGAATCATGGAACCCGCCTTGTTCCGGTTGATCAAAAACGCATGATAATTGTCGACACGTTTGACGATCTTCGATGCCAGTATTTCAGGTTTCATGGCATCGGTTTCCACGGCGCCCAACTCCGCCAGAATGGCTTCACCAGCGGCCTTGATGGAAGACGTCGATTCCGAATGGATTTCCAGATATCCGAACTGACGTTCCACTACCAGGATTCCGGGATGCACATCGACATTTTTCACTGCGATATCGGTGATGTGTTCGATGTCGAGGCCCGGCGCGACTTCAATCACCAGAGAGGCCATATTCATGCGCGGCAGGAAACCACGAATGAAGGTGCCCAGATAGCACATGGTCTTGGGTTGTAACTGATCGATAAAGATATAGGACCGGATGGTGGCCATGGTTGGTGGATCTCCGTCCCTGGCTACCGTTACGTGGCTTGATCGAGCGCGAAGGAGCGCAGTTCTTCGGCGATGATCCGGCGAATCTCATCACGCATGTCGCTGTCTTTGCCCGTGGATGCAGCGCCTGTCCCGGCGTAACCGGCTCCCGGTATGCTTCCGGGCGTCGCACCGCCATTGGGGAGCGCCATACCGCCCGGCTGAGATCCGATCCAACCCTGATATCGCGTATCTGGAATATCGTTTGGCTGGATGGCGTGGTGGGGAAGATCAAGACCTGCGAATGACGGGAACTGGACGGCAGCATCCTTGTTAAAGGCGACCCGGCTCCATTGCACCAGATGGCCTGGACCGACGTTTTCACCAATGGAACTGCGTCCGTAAAAACCGGTGCCGATCGTCATGGTCGGCGCAAGATGAGTATCAAACCCGGATGCCCCCGTGGAACAGGGCGCGTTGACGGCGATCCGAAGCACATTCAGTTCCGATCCAAAACGCAGGATTGTCGCCGCGTCGGTCGCATGAACGGCAGCGGAATGTCCCCCACCGGAACGGCGAACCATGGCCCGTGCGGCAATCAGGGCCGCGTTAATACTGGCCACTTCATAGTATCCCAGGACCGGACAAAGCTTTTCTCGGCTAAGTGGGTAGTCGTCACCAATGCGTTCCAGGGGAACCAGCAAGACGCGGGTTTTTGGCGGCACGCGAATGCCGCATTGCTTGGCAATCCATGTAGCATCCTTGCCCAGCATTCCCACATTGAATTTCCCAGCAGGGAACAGGGCATCTTCGATCTGGGTGCGCTCGGC
>JAJFIE010000352.1 GCA_021775275.1 Rhodospirillales bacterium
TCGCGGCAGTTCCCAGATCATCGCCAACATTGTCCCATACGCTATACATAGTATCGGCCTCTCACTCGTGGATAATTGTTGCGTAGTGAAACTCGTGGCCCCGGTATTCGGCTTCGCCCAGACCGCCATTCACGGTATCCGGATCCGTCACCCGCAGGTGCCGATATCCGAGGTGAAGACGACGTTCCGCAAATGACGTTTCCAACGGCAACAGCCCCGCCATGGCATGGTGCGCACCATCTGCATCAATCAGTCCCTCACCCAGGACCATGTAACCGCCACATTCACCAAACACGCGTGCTCCGCCCGCTGCCGCCCGGCGGATTCCGGGCAAGAA
The DNA here is from genome assembly GCA_021775275.1 of Rhodospirillales bacterium. Lineage (GTDB taxonomy): Bacteria > Pseudomonadota > Alphaproteobacteria > Rhodospirillales > Casp-alpha2 > JAJFIE01. The sequence continues at coordinate 338 of JAJFIE010000352.1, forward strand.
CATTTGGCCCGCAGCCAGTTCCCCGGCATGAAGTTCCGGATACCCCCCCGGCAGATAGACCGCATCAGCGCTCGCCGACGGCGCCTCGTCACCAAGCGGCGAGAACAGCTGAATTTCCGCACCGGCACGTCGCCAGCCATCAAGAATATGCGCATAGGAAAAGGCAAATGCGGCATCGTACGCAACCGCGATTCGTTGGCCAAATGGCGCAATCGCAGCTGTGGCCGATGCGGAATCCGGTACTGATACGGGTCCGGCCACACCAATCAGGGCATCCAGATCAATGTGTTTCGTCACAAATGCTGCGGTCTGGTCCAGAAATGCTTCAAGCGCCGCGTGCTCACCGGCCTGCACCAATCCTAAGTGTCGGCTGGGCAACGACAGTGCATCATGCCGGGGCAAATATCCAAGAACGGGAATGTGGGGTGCGTAATGGGCCATGGCATCGCTAATGATACGGCTGTGGCGTTCGCTGCCCATGCGATTGAAAATCACCCCGCCAATGGCGACATCCGCACGCAGGTCGGCAAATCCCCGCACAACGGCGGCGGCGGACGCAGCCTGCGCCCGCGCGTCGACGACGAGAACAACGGGCCAGCCAGTTGCCGCCGCCATATCGGCGGTGGAACCTTCCGTGGCCGTTGCGCCATCAAACAACCCCATGACCCCTTCGCATACCACCAACTCTGCGCCGCCACACAAGTCATTCAGAATATGATGGCGCAGACCATCACGCATGGCCCATGGATCCAGATTCGCGCAAGTCCGTCCGGTTGCCGCGCTGTGAAAGGCGGGATCAATATAGTCAGGGCCGATTTTTGCGGAAGCGACATTTGCGCCCCGGTTCGCCATGGCCCGCAGCAATCCGAGCGTCAACAATGTTTTGCCGCTGCCCGATGACGGTGCGGCGACGATGATTCCGTTGCATGATGATGTGGTGTTTTTCGCCACGCCCGGCACGATTTTGCTAGCCACCCGAAGCAGCGAGAATACCGGTGAGTTTCTCCGCCATGGCATCGGCGCCGGTATCGTGACTGAAATGCGCCTTGTACTGGCCATCCGGTCCCATCAGAAAGGTAATGGATGTATGATCCATCAGATAGTCCTCAGCGTCAGCGCCGCTTTCCTGCACCTTCGCATAATAGACGCCATAGGCTTTGGCGATTTTCTTTATCTGATCCGCCGTACCGGTCAGCCCCTGAATAGCGGGATGAAAATGCTGTAGGTAGTCTTTCAGATATTCCGGCGTATCCCGTTCCGGGTCCACAGTGACAAAAACCGGCGTCACGTTACTGGCCGTATCGCCCAGCATATCCAGCGCTGTCGAGATTGTCGTCAGGGTCGTCGGGCAAACATCCGGACAAAAAGTGTAGCCAAAAAAGATCATCATATAGCCGCCATGAAAATCGCTGGCGCGCACCGTTTCACCAAATTGGTTGGTAAGCTCAAACGGTCCGCCGATCTTTATCCGGGTTACGTCGCCGGGTTTGTCCGCGCCTTTGCTGAAATAACCGGCCTGAAATGCGTACCAGAACCCGCCGGCAGCAACCACGAGAAACAAAATAGCGACGATCGTTCTGGCCTGTTTCATGGAAGCCTACCCTTTGTAGATTTTGGACTGCATCGCTGCACAATCGAACGATCAGCACATTATGCTGATCACGCCGATCAGTCACGCTTGTAGAGATAGACAAAATAATAACTCATGGCGACAAAAACACCGCCGCCGACAACATTACCAAGAGTCACCGGAATAATATTGGCGACAAACCCGCCAATTGTCGGTACGGCGGCCGCGCCAATACCCGCAGCGGCAAGAAATGCCGGCTCTCCTGCCGCCAGAATACCCAGCGGGATAAAAAACATGTTGGCGATACTGTGTTCGAACCCCAAGGCGACAAAGGCCGAAATCGGAAAGATGATCGCCAGAATCTTCGATGTCACCGTGTGGGCGGCAAAACAAAGCCAAACGGCGAGGCATACCAGCGTGTTACACAGGATACCGCGGACGAAGGCGACCTCGAATGGAAGTTGAGTCTTTGCGGCGGCAATCTTCACCACAGTAGCGGCCACGGCGTCGCCGTTCATCTGTAGATATCCCGACCAGAACGCCAGAACGGCCATGGCCACAGCACCGATCAGATTGCCCACGTAAGAATACATCCAGTTCCGCATCATGCCTGAAAACCGAACCTTTCCATGGGCCCACCCCATGACGATCAGGCTGTTCCCCGTGAACAGTTCCGCACCGCCCACGATCACCAGGACGAGGCCCAGAGAAAACGCCAATCCGCCCAGCAACCGCGTTGGACCAAAGCCAAGGCCTGTGTCTGTCACCGCAACGGTATAAAACATGGCTCCGAAGGCGATGAAGGCGCCGGCCAGAATACTCAAGGTCATCAATGGGACTGCGGGCATCGCCGCCTTGGTGACACCCATGGCCTCAATGCGCCGTGCAATCTGTGCTGGCGTGTAGGCATCGAAGACACCGGAAACCAATATTTCTGAACCGGCATTTTGATCATCTGACATGGTTTCTTCCCCTGATTTCAAAACACTTTTGGATAACCCTCACCGAAAGTTCGGTGACAGATGCGCCTGAAGCGCTAAATATAACACTATGACGAATCTGAAACCTGCCGAACAGACTATAACAGGGCGAAAACCCGCTGGCCCGCTCCGCAAGGGCTGGACCACGGGCGCCTGTGCAACGGCAGCGGCAGTTGCTGCCTATCATGCCCTGATAACCGGAAAATTTCCGGACCCCGTCACCATCTATCTGCCCGGCGGTCAAACTCCGGAATTTAAATTAAATTCACGACAATCTGAGCCAGGGCAGGTTTCCGTGGGCATCATCAAGGATGCCGGGGATGATCCCGACATCACCCACGGCGCGGAAATCATTGTAACCGTCCGGTCAGGGTTTGCTGGCGGCGGCATCCGGTTCTTTGCGGGCGAAGGCGTTGGCACCGTCACACTGCCCGGCTTGCCCCTTGCCGTAGGCGAGCCTGCCATCAATCCCAAGCCCCGCGAGATAATCACTCACAACCTGCAACGGGTAGCCGAAACGTTGCGCCACCCCCTGGATCTGGAAATCACCGTATCCATCCCCGGTGGCGAAACGCTGGCGCAAAAGACCATGAACGGACGGCT
>JAJFIE010000353.1 GCA_021775275.1 Rhodospirillales bacterium
CGGGCAAAAAAAATCTGGTTGGATGGCGCGTGCGCATTATCGACGATCTGGCCCCCCGGATTGAGTTCACCCAGCCGCCGTCCAATGCCGGTCGCGGTCGCCTGCGCGTAGCCTTCGCCGCCGAGGATGATTTTGGCCTGGGCACGGCCACGCTTGTCATCCGTAACCCGAAAATTCCGTCCGATAGCGTCGAGGGCGATACGGTCAGGATTGATCTGCCGTTTTCCCGCGCGGGGTTGCGATCCGGGACGGTTTCCGTGGAGACCGCCGTGGTCCGTGATCTGAGCGAGCACGACTGGGCCGGTCTCACCACAGACATCCGTCTGGAAACCTCGGACGCCCTGGGCCAGATCGGGCGCAGCGATTCCATCACCATGGTCCTGCCCGAGCGCATCTTCAATCACCCCGTGGCGCGTGCTCTGGCCGAATTCCGCAAGCGTCTCGTCGCGCCCTCGGCGGATGATGTGAGTGACGTGATCGACGGGCTGGATGCGCTGTCGTCGCGTCCGGATCATTTCTATCACGACACCGTGGTATTCCTGGCCATGCGGGTGGCCAGCGCCCGCCTTGTCCACACAGGTCTGGCGCGCAATGGATCAACCGTCGCCATGAAGCCATTGCGACGGTTGTTGTGGAAGACGGCGCTCCGCATCGAAGATGGCGAGTTTGCCCTCGCCGGACGTGACCTGGCGGAGGCGCAGGATGCCCTGGATCAGGCCATGCGCGACGGTGAATTTACGGAAGCCGTGGAGGAGTTGCTGAACACGCTTTCCAAGGCGCTGGAACGATTTCTGGCCGCCCTTGATGAACAGTTGAACGAGAAGGGTATGGAAGGCCTGTCGGATATTCCCGGTCTTTCCTATCTGGATGAAGCCGATCTCAAGCAGATGATCGAGGACGCACGGGAACTGGCGCAAACCGGCTCCATGGATGCGGCGCAGGCCACGCTGGACGAACTGCGCAATCTGTTGCAATCCATCGAGACCGCCATGCAGTCGGATGCTCCCATGGACCAGTTCGGCGAAATGCGCGAGATGCTGGAGGAGTTGTCGGGCATTGCCCGCGACCAGCAGGGCCTGCTGGATGACACGTTTCGAGAGATGCGCCGCGCCCTTGGCGGCGCGGGCGATCCCACTGCGGGGGTAAATTCCGGGCAGGGCGATGGTGGTGGAGAAGACGCGGCAGGCAATGCCGCCCCGGCGGAAAGAAGTTCCGGCGGTACGGCGACAGATTTTGCCGACATGACCAAAGGCTACGCGGAACCCCAGGAAAACCTGCGGCTGGATTTAGGCGCCCTGATGCTGAACCTGGATCAGTTGCTCGGCATCCTGCCGCCCTCTATCGGTCAGGCGAAGAATGCCATGGGCCGCGCTGTTGATTCTCTGGAATCGGCCGATCCCGGCGGGGCTGTCGGCCACCAGACCGATGCGCTGGAGGCCTTGCGCCGGGCCACGGAAGAGGTCGCCACACAGATCGCCCAACAGCTGCGCGCCATGCCCGGCACCATGCCCAATTCGCGCGGCGCCATGCCCAACGCAGCCAACGATCCGTTCGGGCGCATGGGCGGCGGGGCCATGGGATCACAGATGGACGATGGCTCGGTCAAGGTCCCCAGCCAGATGGAAATGCGCCGCGCCCGCGAAATCTACGAAGAACTCCGCCGCCGCGCCGGAAACCTGAAACGCCCGGTCATGGAACGGGAGTACATCCATCGGCTGTTGCGGCAGTTTTAGGGGGCAGATTTACTGCTGCAACGGTTTAGGCCAACTTATCCAACCCCCTAATCACGTCATCACCCTCCGGCACGTCCTCCAGCAATTCCCGGAACTGTACCGCCGCGCCGCCGTCGTAGGTTCGGGCGACCGTGCCGGAGACATCGCCGAGGCCTTCGGCGTGAAGTTCGAGGAATTGTCCGTTCTGCATCAGCGGCGCATTTACCGACAGGGATATGCCGCTGCGCGACAGGTCCTGTGATTGCGTCCGGAATGTTTCACCCGATGGCGTGGTGACTTCAACGCGTTTCCTGAAGCTGAAACGCTCGTGCCGGGGCCGGGGGCCGGAGCCGTTGATTTTCATGGCGGCTACCTCCGGATTCAGGTTATGGGAATTCAGGGTCCGGGTATTACCCCTCGGGCTCGGGCCGGGGCTCGAAGGTAACTTCCAGCCGCCGTGCAAGGGGTGACGGCTCTTCGATCTTGACCGAGAAGTTGAGGCTCCCGCCCCCCGGGATTTCCATTTTCCCGGGCTCCTGCACCACCGACTGGACCTCTTCGCCACTGGCGTCAATGAGCACCGCCTTGATCAGTGGCAGGGGTTTGGCGTCCTCGACAATGTTGGTGACGTTGCCGCTCAAGATCAGGAAGTCGGTGCCGCCTTCGGTTCCGCGCTCGGAGGTTATATCGCGGATCTCCAGCCCTTCGCCCAGTGTGGCGCCGAGGCCAACCATCCCGTAGACCATGCCCAGGGCGGGGACGTAACTCAGCACCATATCGCGCAGGAAGAACATGCCGCCGCCGAGCCCGCCCAGTAATACAACGAGCACCAGGGCGATGATCAGGCCTGCGCCGCCCTTTTTTGCCTTTTTGGGCTTCTTTCTGCCACGGCGGCTTGCCGGTGCATCGTCGTCGTCCATGTCATCGTCGTCGAGATCAGAGGTCAGACTTTCCGGCAAAGGCTCCGGCTCGGGAATGTCATCGATGTTATCGAAACCGTCGTCGGCGCCTTCTTCACTGGAAGGTTCCACCATGGAGCCAATGCCGTCCGTGGCGTCATCTTCGTCAAACAGGGAATCGAGATCGTCCTGCGACAGATCAGGATCCTCGGCAGGGGTAATCGGGCCCGGAATTTCGTCCCGGTCGGTCAGTTCCGGTGGATCGAGATTAATGTCATCCAGGTCACCCAAATCATCGTCATCGTCATCGTCGTCGGACCCGAACAGGGCATCAATGCCTGCGGACATGGGTGACGCATCTGCTTCGATGGCTTCCTCTTCCGGGCTCCCCAGATCGTCCAGGTCATCCAGATCAAAGGATGGCTCGGGTATAGCATCCGGCACAGGCGGCGTCGCGTGCTGCGAGGGGTCTGTAGACGGATAACCGGGTGGGGGCGGATAACCGGGCGGTGGCGGATAGCCGGGGGGAGGATAGCCGGGCGGTGGCGGCGGATAGCCCGGATAGCCATGCTGAGGCGGATATCCTGCCGGCATTTGTGGCGGCATCTGCTGGTACTGCGGCATGACCGGGGCTTGCGCCGGCATCACAGGCGGAAGCACGATGGGCTGCTGTAACCATTGGTTGCTGCAATTGAAACAGCGCACAGCTTTCGCCGCTCGGCCAAAAGCGGTCGGGTCAACGGAATACTGTGTCCCACAGTTAGGGCAGGAGATGATCATGCGAGCCCAGACTTGTTATCCTTTTGATATTTTATAGGCGTAGGCTGTTTTGTTGGCAAGTGATGGCGGACAGGGGTTCATTTATCAGCCCTTGCGATTTCCGCGAAACTGGACGAAAAGCTAAGTCCCGTGCCATTGTGAGCCAGCGACGCCATGAGAGGCGCTATACGGGGTTTCTGTCGCCAGCGAGGTCTGTTCAATCCGGTCATGAGCGAAAAAAACGGCGATTTTGTTGTCCGATTCGAGAATGTGGGCCTGCGCTACGGCTTGGGACCCGAAGTGTTGCAGGACATTTACTTTGATCTGCGCCCCGGCTCGTTTCATTTTCTGACCGGCGCCAGCGGTGCGGGCAAATCGTCGCTGATGAAGCTGATGTATCTGGCCATGCGCCCGACTCGGGGGTCGATCTCGCTGTTCGGGCGCGATATCGCGGCAACGTCGCGTCGCGACCTGCCGGCGTTGCGTCGCCGGGTTGGTGTGGTGTTTCAGGAATTCCGGCTGCTCAATCACCTGAGCACCTTCGATAATGTGGCCCTGCCACTGCGCATCGCGGGCGCCCGCGAGCAGGAGTTGCGCAAACATGTGGAGGAATTGCTCACCTGGGTCGGTCTGGAAAATCACCTGAAAGCCCGCCCGCCAACCCTGTCCGGCGGCCAGCAGCAGCGCGTCGCCATCGCCCGCGCGGTGATCGCCCGCCCGCGATTGCTGCTGGCGGATGAGCCGACAGGAAATGTCGATGACCGCATGGCCTACCGCCTGATGCACCTGTTCGAGGAACTGAACCGGCTCGGCACCACGGTGGTGATCGCCACCCATAACCAGCAACTGGTGGAACGGCTGGGCCATCCGGTCCTGCATCTGGACACCGGACGGCTGCACACGCCATCGCGGAACGCCGACGCCGCAGAAGAACCGGTGGCGACGGATGACGGTCCGCCGTTACCTTATGATCCCGAGGTCTTGAACTATCTGTGACCCGGGGCCGCAAGCCGGAGATTTGGGGCCGCAAGCCGAAACCGTACATAGAACTGTAGACATGAAGCCATGATAATTCGCCGCACCGACCTGCCCCTAGACCGTGACGCCCACGCCCGTTTCCTGCCGTGGCTGATCGCGTTCATGGTATTTCTGGCGGTGCTCGCCCTGGCCGGGGTTCTGGTGGTCAACCGGGCGGTGGAACGATGGGATACGGGCATCAGCGGCACACTGACGGTACAGGTCATGCCGTCCCAAAAAACCGGTGATGGCGCCGCCGCCAGACAACGCGTGCTGGACGATATCATGGATGTGTTGAACAGCACGCCCGGGGTAATCACATCGGCGGCCATGAGCGAAGCGCGCATTCTGGAGCTGTTGCGACCGTGGCTGGGTGATCTGGCCAGCGATGCCGACCTGCCCATCCCGCAGCTGATCGACGTGACCATTGATCCGGATGCCGGGGTGGATGTGTCCGCCCTGGGGCGGCGTCTGGCCATCGCGGCGCCCGGCGCCACTGTGGATGATCACCGTATCTGGCTGGATCGTCTGGTGCGCCTGTTGCGGACCGTTGAAATGGTCGCCCTGGCGATTGTCGGCGTGATTGGTCTGGTGACCATCGGCACGGTCATCTTCACCACGCGGACCGGCCTCGCCATCCACGGTGAAGCTATTCAGGTGTTGCACCTGATTGGCGCGCATGACGCCTATGTGGCCAGACAGTTTGCCGGGCGGGCGCTGTTACTGGGTCTGAAGGGCGGCCTTATCGGGTTCATTTTTGCTGCGCCGACGCTGATGGCCATCGGGTACTTCGGCGAACGCATGCAGCTTGAAGCCATGCCGGTCGATGGGCTGGGTCTTGTGCAGATGGCCCTGTTGGCTGCGTTGCCGTTGATTGTTGCCGCCATCGCCATGATAACGGCGCGGGTGACGGTGCTTCGTACTCTGGCCAGGATGCCTTAGCCGATGTCTACTGCTCCCTTATGGCGGCGACGCCGCACACGGCGGTTTTATCTGACGCTCTTTCTTTTGGGCCTCGTGATCATTGCGGCATGGGGCATCGGGTTGCTCCGGTTTGCTGAGTCTATTCCCAAACAACCGGCTACGGTAACGGACAGGACCGACGCCATTGTCGTGTTGACCGGCGGTAGCGGGCGGCTCGAGGCGGGACTCGATCTGTTGGTCGCCGATACAGCGGACCGGCTGTTTGTTTCCGGTGTCTATCAGGGGGTCGACGTGACCACGCTGTTGAAAATGTTCCGCGATAACCCGGCGGAACTGGAAACGCGG
>JAJFIE010000354.1 GCA_021775275.1 Rhodospirillales bacterium
AAACAAGACAACAATCATCGCGGCGCAAGGGCTCAACCACCCAGGGCGATGCCCGGTAATCATCCATGGTGATGGCTTTTTGCAGGTGGGCATTCGGATTCCCCGCGCCATTGCCGCGACAGGTGACGGCCACGCCACCAAAATGCTCATCTGCACTGTTGTGCCGCTGGCGATATGCCTGATGGATCATGGCGTATCCCGATGCCGTGGAGAACCAGCCAAAGATCGCATCATCGCCGCGTGGACGGTGATAGACGGCCCGGCTACTTGTGCGTGGGGTGTCGCCATAACAAATGACGGCGATGTCCAGCATCCCGGCCTCAATGGCCATGGCCGCATAGGAAATCAGTGCAATGTTCGCGGCACCGCCCTGATCCAGCGAGCAACCGATGCGTGGTTGAAGCCCTAAGGCCTCGGATACTTTCTGGCCATACAAAATAGACGGATCGGAATTCGCCATTTTAACCATCACCCCATCAATAGCGTTCTTGTCGATAGCGGCGTCTGCCACAGCATTGCCAACTGCCTCGACAATCAATGAAATTCGATCACGGCCCGGATGCTTTCCGTATGCCGTGTGGCCGATGCCAGCGATGACCGCCTTACCACGCATCAGATAACCCCCCGATCTTTGAGGGCGGTAATTTCCGCACCAGAAAGGCCAAGGGTGCGGCCATAAAAGTCCTCATTATCCGCGCCGTAATCAGGGCTCGGGTGATAGTCAGGACGATCAATTCCATCAAACCGAAGCGGGCTTCTGCACACAACGACGTTGCCATACTGGGGATGATCAATATCGAGCAATGCGCCTCGTTCCCGCAGGACCGGGTCGTGAACGACCTCATCCAGATCGCGCACGGGCGCACAAGGGACGCGGTTGTCAGACAAGTGATCAAACAACGCCGCACGGGTCCACGCCCCGCTCCACGCGCCGACTATGTCATCAATTTCTTCCATGGCCGCCACCCGGTCGCGCATGGCGGCATAACGGGGTTCTTCGATCAAATCAGCCCGGTCCATCGCCGTTAACAGTGCATGCCAGTGTTTGTCGTTGTTACAGATAATAGCGAGATGGCCGTCGCTGGTTGGGTACACATTGTAGGGGCACAACGACAGGCCACCATGACGGTTGCCTGTACGCGGCGGAATATCATCGCGCTCGCCGTGAAGCATGCCAATGGTAGAAGCCAGCGATGGATACACGGTTTCCAGCATGGAGATATCGATATAGGAGCCTTCGCCCGTTACACCACGTCGGTACAGCGCCATCATGATAGCGCCGAACATATGAACGCCACCAAAGAAGTCACACAAGGCAGCGCCTGATTTCACGGGTGCATTCTCTGGGAATCCAGTGGTGCTCATGACACCCGACATTGCCTGGATGGTCAGGTCCATGGCCTGATAGTCGCGGTAATCACCTGATTGCCCATAACCGCTGCCCGATGCAAAAATGACTTTGGGATTGATGGCCTTTAGGGTCGCGTAATCCAGACCCAACCTTTCCATAACGCCCGGCGCATAGTTTTCGGCGACAACATCGGCATCCTTGACCAGATCCAGGAACATCTTGCGGCCCTCGTCTGACTTCAGGTTCAGCGACACAGATCGCTTATTCCCGTTCAACATGGCGAACGGTACACCGGCCCCGCTACGCGCATCCCGGCGGCGTAGAAACTCACCGCCGGGTGGTTCAACCTTGACCACATCGGCGCCAGCCTCAGCCATCAGGAATGTGGCATAGGGCCCATTGTAAATCTGGGTCAAATCAAGGACCAGGACACCATCAAGGGGTTGCTGCGTGTTTGTCATCGTGTGTGACTACTCGCCCTTGAAATCCGGTTTGCGCTTTTCAGCGAAAGCAGATTTGCCTTCCTTGGTGTCTTCACTGTTATGCAGGATGCGGTTAACCATTTGCTCCATACGCAATCCTTCGGTCAACGTCATTTCATGAGATCGCACAGCAAGCTCCTTTGCGGCCTGCACCGCTAACGGTGCATTCGCATTGATCTTATGAGCGTACATCAACGCTTCGCCACGCAAGTTTTCCAACGGCACCACACGGTTAATCAAGCCCCACCTGGCGGCGGTTTCCGCATCAATGGAATCGCCGGTCAACAGCATTTCCATGCCAATACAGTATGGGACCTGCTGCATGACACGTTGGGTCCCGCCATTGGCTGCAATGATGCCGCGCTTGACTTCGGCCAGACCAAAAGTGGCATTTTCGGATGCAACCCGGATGTCCGTCGCCAGCATCAATGTCATGCCGCCACCAATACAACAGCCATTCACGGCAGAAATGACGGGCTTCCATACTTCGAGGCCACGATTAAGCAGTTGGCCCTTTTGTGTAAGCCAAAGATCAGAAAGTTCCTGTTCGCGGCCAACCCAATTTTTGAGATCGGCGCCCGCACAGAATGCTTTGTCTCCGGCCCCTGTGATCACCGCAACACGTACATCCTTGTCGTCCCGCACACGCGACCATGCATCGGACAAACCTTCGTAGTGTTCGGCATCCAAAGCGTTTCGTTTTTCAGGGCGATTGATCGTGATGGACGCAACGCCGTCTTCAAGTTCAAAATCAATAGACATTCAACACCTCTGACAATCGATCAATCGTTCAACAAATGACGCGCGACTACCATCCGCTGCACTTCTGACGGACCTTCACCAACACGCTTGATGCGGAGTTCCCGATACCAACGTTCCAATGGCAGTTCCTTGGAAACACCCATGGCGCCAAACATCTGAACACACCGGTCGATGACACGCCCTGCCGTTTCGGTTGACGTAACTTTTGCCATGGACGCATCGATTTTAATGTCGTGGCCGAGGTCCGCTTTCCATGCCGCCTGATGGGTCAACAGCCGCGCGGCACGTAGTTCCATTTCGGAATCGGCGATCATCCATTGAATGGCCTGTTTGTCTGCCAATGGTGATTTGAAGGTTTCGCGTTCCTTGACCCAATCAATGGTCATTTCCAGGGCCATTTGCGCGATACCAATCACGGCGGCTGAGTAGGGTACGCGAGCATGAACCAGCCATTTCTGACAAATAGCGAAGCCTTGACCTTCATCACCAAGGCGGTTCTGGACAGGAATTTCTACGTTGTCGAAAGTCAGTTCATAAGGTGAGTAAGACCGGATGACCTCAATGGGTTTCATGCTGAGGCCAGCCACACCCTGATCAACGATAAACGCCGTTATGCCACCGCGTTCGCCTTGTTCGCCGGTGCGCGCAAATACGATGCCCCAGTCAGCAGCACCCGCCGCCGTAATCCACATCTTGGTGCCATTGATGACGTATTTGTTGCCATCGCGCACCGCACGGGTTCGGATAGAGCGGGCCGGATCAGAACCACCGGTTGCT